>CAZIIE010000039.1:0-11811 GCA_964539375.1 uncultured Nitrospirota bacterium
TGTATAGATTGGGGTGGGGGGGTTTAAAGACAGGGGGTAGGGGGTAGGGGGTAGCGTGTAGGGGGTGGAGGATGTATAATATTTTCTTACTTATTTATGCTATTATTACTACATGGTTGAGGATAAGGAGAAGATCCCCCTTGATACAAGGCTTCTTACCAATGCCATTATTGAGCTTAACATCTCAAGAAGGAATGTATCGCTTTATCCAAAGGGGCATCCTGCGGTAAATCAGTCAATTAAGAAGGCCTTTGATTACCTTAACCAGATATTTGAGATCCGTCCCTTCATAACTGTTGCCTTTGCCAAAGACACCATTGTGGTTGATGAGCATGCCCTTGAAAAGAAAAACCCTGTTTTCAGAGAATTTGCCCTTTCAATAAGCAGGCTGAATGTGGCATATATCACCTTCAAGAAGGGCCTTACCGATGAAGAGCTTTACAACTTCAACAAACTGGTCACCTCATCAAAGGATATTTTTTGTAATGAAAAGACCCAGGAGCTACTCGGCAAACAGGGAATACACCACATTGAGGTTGGCTGTATTGACTATGACTCTTTCAGTTTTAAAGAAACCACCGAAGAGCAGCAGGCTGAGGAAAACCTCTGGGAGCGCTATGTCTATGGTCTTCTGAAAGGCACCCTTGGCGGAAATGAAGCCTTTGAGGTTGTGTCGGAGCTTTCCCCTGAAGAGCTTGCCCAGATGATAAACGAGGTGCCCGATGAGGAATTAGACGAAAACAGTTACGACAGGGTAATTACTACCTATCTTAAAAGTGCCTCTGACACCCCCTTTTCCACTGAAGATATGCAAAGACTTCTTAACATGATTAACTCCCTGAGACCTGAGCTAAGAAGGCAGTTCTTATCATCCACGGTCAGGTGTCTTGACAAAGACAGAGAACGGCTGAAACGGGCAGTAAAGGACATCTCTGTTGACACCATAATAAACATGCTTGACGCATTTAATAAAGAGCAACTGACCATACCAGAGACCTTAAAAACAATCCTTGAGAAGTTCTCCTCGCTTAATCTGGACCTTGATATGCTTAAGCCTGTGGAGTCTGAAGACAGTTTGATGCTTGATGACATTCTACTTTCTGAGGATATGAAAAGGGTTTTTCAGGAAGGAAACTACAGCGAGTTTGTATCTGAGGAGTATAAACGAGAGATTGAGAGCCTGGTAAAGACAAAGGGTAAACCCCTTAAGGGAAAACAGATTGAGGAGCTTACAAAGGAGTTTTCAGAGCCTGCAATATATAAAAGCCTCTGTGGCGTAATGCTTGAGCTGTCAGGAAGCTCAGGTGTGGAAGAGGAAAATCTGAAAAAATACATTGAACGTCTTAAGCAACAGGGGACCATTTTGCTTGAGACAGGCCAGTATGATGAGCTTGCAAACATCATAACAACCCTTGAGACACTGAAGAGGGAAAACCCTGAAAGGACTGAATTAAGTGAAGCCCTTGATTACTTTTACTCAGATGGTTTTATTGAGGCTTTGATGGAATCGCTCAGACTCATCGGGAGGCTTTTCAGGGAGGGGGCTTTTAAACTGGTTGACTGTTATGGAAACAGGATTATACCCCATCTGCTTGATGCCTTGATAAAGGAGGAGACATCTTCTTCAAGGAAGTTTCTCATAGCACTGATACTTTATTTTGGCAGAGAGGGTGTGGAGGAGGCGGTTAAACTCCTTGGTGACAGCAGATGGTTCGTTAAGAGAAATATGCTCTACATCCTGTCAGAGGCAGGCTATGAAGAGTCGCTTCCCTATGTAAAGCCCTACTGCAGGCATGAAAACTCAAAGGTTCGTCTTGAGGCTATAAAGTGCCTTTTGAAGTTTAATGACCCCTACGGTATAGAGGCTCTGAAAGAGCTTTTCAGCTCTGATGACCATGAGATAGTTCATCAGGCTATAGTGCTTTCTGGCACTTACAGAGTAAAGGAGGTTGTGCCAGAGCTTTTAAGCCTCTTAAGGAAAAAGGGAATCTCAGGTTACGACATATTGAGCAAGTCACCAGTTATTAAGAGTCTTGGCCAGATTGGTGACCCGAGAGCGATAGCCGGGTTTAAGGATATCATGAAGCTTAAAAGCGTCCTGTTTAAAAGCGCCGTTGATTCCATCAAGGAAGAGGTTATCAGGACACTCAGGTATTTTCCCTATCAGGAAGTCAAAGAGATACTTGATATTGCCATCAATTCAAAAAATCAAAGGTTATCAAGTATGGCAAGGGAGATAAAAGAAAGTTTTGAAGGAGCTAAAGGGAATGAGTAAAGAAAACAGGACAACTAAAGAGTTCCTGACGACCTTCATGTCAGCCCTTTCAATGTGTTCCCTTTACGGGCAAAACCATCCATCTGTAGAAGACTACTCAAGAAAATGCTTTGAAATACTTGAAGAGATACTCAAGACAGAGGGGCTCTTTCAGCTAATGATTATTGACTCTGAGCTTATTATAAACAAACAGCCCCTTCATGACGGGGGTATCCACGCCATAAACTTGATTAAGAGGCTTAAGCGTAAGGGGATAACCAGGGTTGATATCCTTCAGGGCATAATACAGGCTGAGTTTACCCAGTTTCTTTACGACATAGCCATAAGGCAGAGAAAGGTAAAACCCTACCCTCACATAAAGACAGGCATGGTTGAGGTGTCTCTTCAGGCCAGGGGCACCGCAGCTTTACAGGACGGTCTTGATGCCTTCAGGAACCTTCAGCTTGACAGGGTTCGCTCTGTCTATAAAAACATATCACCCTTTAAAAGGCTTGATGTCTCAGGCATAGAGGACATTGTGCTTTCCTTCTTCAGTGTGTTAAAGCAGGAGGCAAACCTCCTTAGGCTATTAAGCCCTGTAAGAACCTACAGCGAGTACACCTACACCCATGCAACAAATGTGGCTATTATTGCCATGTTTATTGCTGAATCTATGGGTTTTGAGGAGTTCATTGTTCATGAGATAGGTATTGCAGCCCTTTTACACGATGTGGGTAAACTCTTTGTCCCCAAGGAGGTGCTTGAAAAAAAGGGAAAGCTTGATGACAGGGAGTTCTCCCAGATAATGGAACACCCCCTGAAGGGCGCTGACTACCTACTGAATGTAGACGATATAACTCCTCTTGCACCCGTTGCAGCCTTTGAACATCACATAAAGTACGATGGAAGAGGGTATCCGCCTGTTAAGAACCTGAAAAAGAAACAGCATCTGGCAAGTCAGATTATAGCAATAGCTGACTTCTTTGATGCCCTCCGCAGCCACAGACCCTATAAGAGAAGCTGGAAGGTGGAGGAGATATTCTCCCTGATGAGGGAAAACGCTGGAAGAGACTTCAACCCCCTTCTGGTTGAGCACTTTACCGAGGCCTATGTGAGAGCAACAGGGGGAGGGGGTAGAAGTGTTTAGTGTTGAATGTTGAGTGTTGAATAAAGTTATTGAGCTTTTTATGCAGAAAACCACATCTTTATTTTAGCCTATTGCCTATTGCCTTCAGCCTATTCACCACTACCCTCCATTATTAAGAAGTCCTATAATATTTTCCATGGTCTTTTCAATCACTCCTCTGTAACCCTCATAAATCTCTTTTCCCCTTTTTCCAATGGCACTGGCATAATCTCTGTCTTTCAGGAGATTTATCAGAACCTGAGGAAGCCTTTCAGGTGAAATACTTATAGCAGCCTCCTTGCGGAAGAACTCCTCTGCCATTGGGAAGTTCTCCATGTGAGGCCCGCAAACAATAGGCACACCCCAGGAGGCAGGTTCAAAGAGATTATGCCCTCCCCTATCAATAAAGCTCCCACAGATTACTGCAACGTCTGCTGCACCATATACAGAGGATAGCTCCCCTATCGTGTCAAGCACCAGCACATCAATCTCCTTAAACTCTTTCCTGCTTCTTAGCCCAAGTCTGTAACCACTTTTTCTCACCAGCTCTGCAACCGAAGAAAACCTCTCTGGGTGCCTTGGTGCAATGATGAGCACTGCATCGCCGAAGCTTTTTTTCACTTTCCTGAAAGCATCAAGCACAATCTCATCTTCTCCTTCATGGGTACTGCCTGCAACTATCAGAGAGCCCTTTATCTGGTTTAACCATTCAGGAACATCCTCTGGAACAGGCACATCAAACTTCAGGTTTCCAAGCACGAGGGTCTTCTGTTTCTGTGCTCCAAGGTCAAGTATCCTCTCTGCATCCTCCTGGGTCTGCATCATAAGGAGGTCAAATCTCCTGAGAATTCTTTTCATAAAGAAAGAGACCCTTTTGTATCCCCTGTAAGATGAGGCAGATATCCTTCCATTTACAAGGCATACCCTGGTGTTTTTCTTCTTTGCATACCTGAGCATATTGGGCCATATCTCGGTCTCCATGATAATCAAAAGGTCGGGTTCTAAGCGTTTAAGAAATCTCTTTAATGGAACAGGAAGGTCAAAGGGGGCATAATAAAGGTGCTCATCATCCTTGAGAAAGGCACTCATGACCTTCTGCCCTGTGTCAGTAACAGTGGTAACAACAATCCTCAGGTTTTCTATTTCTCTTAGCTTTTTGATTAAAGGGCGGGCAGCAATGGCCTCGCCCACTGATACGGCATGAATCCAGACTGTCTTGCTTTCCTTTTCACTGTCTGAGGGAATAAGACCTGACCGCTCCCTTAACCATCTTTTCCTGAGAGCTGAAGGTCTTTTCAGGAGCTCACCCGGTAACAGGGCAAGCAGAGCAAAAAGATACAGAACAGAATAGATGAGGTTCATTGGGGCTACTGCTCCTTGCCAGTCCAGCCTGCAAGCTCACAGACTATCTCTGCCACCCTTTCCGATGGCCTTCTGTCCTTAAAAACCTCTCTCAGGCGGGCAAACTGCTCAAGCATCATTGCCCTTATTGGCTCATCCTTTATTATCTTGTCAAGCTCCTTCATCACCCTTTCCCTGTTAGCATCCCACTGGATAAGCTCCTTTACAACCTCCCTGTTTTTGCTCAGTATGTTAACAAGGCTTATAAATTTTACATCTACCACCATTCTTCCTATCAGGTATGTAAGGGGAAAGAGTTTATATACCACCACCATGGGCACTCCGATAAGGGCAGCCTGAAGTGTGGCTGTGCCAGAGGCGACAAGGGCGTAGTCAGAAGCCATGAGCACCTCGGTTGCCCTTCCTTTAAAAATTTTCAACCCCTCTGCCTTCATGTCCTCAAGTCTTGGGTAGTTTTCAGCCCTGAGGGTCTCTGCAAGGGGCATAAGAAACTGCATGTTCTGATAACGTTTCTTTAACTCTCTCAGGACTGAATGATAAAGGGGCAGATGTCTTTTAAGCTCTGACCTGCGGCTTCCTGGCAGAAAAGCCATGGCCTCCCCTTCTGGAGAAAGCCCGAGCCCCTCCCTGATAAAGGCCTTGCTTCCCTTTACCCTCTCTATCTCCTCCATGATAGGATGCCCCACAAACTCAGCATCAACTGAGGCATCCCTGTAAAGCTTCTCCTCGAAGGGAAGGATTACAGCCATCTTATCACACAACTTTTTTATCTTTTCAATCCTCTTCTTTCTCCATGCCCAAATCTGAGGGCTGACATAATAGAGCACCTTCAACCCGAGCGCCTTTGCCTGAGAGGCCACCTTGAGATTGAAATCTGGAAAATCAATAAGCACCACCACAGCAGGTTTTTTGGTCTTTAGAAACTCAACGACCTTCCTGTAAAGTGCCCTTATCTGTCCAAGGTGGGAGAGTGCCTCCCAGAGCCCAAAAGTTCCTGTTACAGTGCCAAGGAGGTGAACCCCTTCGGCTTTCATATGTTCACCGCCTACACCGTAAAGAACCACCTGAGGATGAAGACCCTTAAGACGGGATGCAAGCATTGAGCCATAAAGCTCCCCTGAAGCCTCACCAGAGATGATAAGAACCGAATCTTCAGCCATTGTTTACTGCCTCGGAGATACAGTTACAGATGAACTGCTGCTCCTCAGTCTGGAGCTCTGGAAAGATTGGAATGGAGAGCACCTCCTTTGAGAGCCTTTCTGAAACTGGCATGTCTCCTTCGGAATAGCCTAAAAACTGAAGTGCCTTCTGCAGATGAAGGGCGAGGGGATAATAGACAACAGCGGCAACACCTTTAGCATTAAGATGTTTTTTAATTCTGTCTCTATGAGGAGACCTTATGGTGTATTGATGATAGACATGATAAAAGTCCCTTTTCTCAACAGGACAGTTGACCAGCTCAGAAAGCCTTTCGGTGTAATAGGAAGCTCTCATCCTTCGCTTTGAATTATACTCTTCTATTCTCTTAAGTTTGATATTAAGCACAGCTGCCTGAAGCTCATCAAGGCGGCTGTTAAGCCCCACGGTCTCATGGATATAGGAACCCCTTGAGCCATGGTTTCTTAGAAGCCTTATCCGTTCTGAAAGCTCAGGATTAGATGTGATGATGGCACCACCATCACCACAGGCACCAAGGTTTTTGCTTGGGTAAAAACTGAAGCAGCCCAGGTCACCAAAGGTTCCAACCCTCTTTCCACCAATGTCTGCTCCAAAGGCCTGGGCACAGTCTTCAACAACGAAGAGGTTGTGTTTTTGTGCAATCTTCATTATAGAATGCATATCGGCAGGGTGACCGAACAGATGCACCACAACAATTGCCCTGGTCCTTTCTGTTATTGCATCCTCTATCAACTCGGGATTTATATTAAAGGTATCCTCTTCAACATCAACAAACACAGGCCGTGCACCCTGATAGAGGATAGCCTCAACAGTGGCAAAAAAAGTAAAGGGAGTGGTGATAACCTCATCGCCCCCTTTTATTCCAAGTGCCTTCAGAGCAAGGTTCAAAGCATCGGTGCCAGAGGCAACGCCCACAGCATCGGTAACTCCGTGAAACTCTGCAAGGGCCCTCTCAAAGGCCTGCACATTTGGGCCAAGCACATAACGGCTGCTTTCAAAGACCCTGTTAATCGTCTCAAGCACCTCTTCCTTTATCTCTTCATACTGCCTTTTAAGGTCTACCATAGGTATCATAGCTGCTCCTTTATCCTTTCATTAATCATCATTGCCACTTTCAGTGCCTCCCTGCCATCTTCACCACTTACCCTTGGCTTTAAACGATTCTTTATAGTATGAACAAAATCCGAGAGCTCAAGCCTGAGGGGTTCCTCTGGTTCGGCCTGAAAAACCTCTCTCCCTATCTCTTCATCGGAGTTTTTAAAATACCTTGTCACCCTCAAGTCCTGATAATCAACAACCACATAGGATGTGTTTTGAAATACCTTCAGGGTTCTCCGCTTTTCCCTTGACAGTCTGCCAGCTGTTGTCAGGGCTGAAATACCATTTTCAAACTCTATCCACGCCTTGGCCACATCAAGCCTGTCACTTAAAACCCTCTTTCCAACCGCCCTTACATCTCTGACCCTTGAATGGGCAAGGCTAAGGATTATATCAATATCATGTATCATCAAATCAAGTGTTACATCCACATCTGTGCCTCTGCCGAGAAAGGGAGAAAGCCTCTCGGACTCAAAAAAGGCAGGGGAATCAATTAACGATTCAGCCTTTAGCACGGCAGGGTTATACCGTTCAATATGTCCAACCTGCACCAGCCTGCCCCTTTTCTCTGCCAAGTCTATCAATCTATCAGCCTCTTCAACACTCACTGTAAAGGGCTTTTCAACGAATATGTCCTTTTCAGCATTCAAACAATCAAGGGCTATCTTGTAATGGGTGGTCGTGGGGGTAACTATACTTACAGCATCAACCTTATCAAGCACCTCTTCATGGGTGGAAAAGGCAAGGCAGTTATACTTACTGGCTGCATCTTCAGCCCTCTCAGGCTCTGTGTCAACCACTGCATAAAGCCTGACATTCTCAAGCTCTGAAAAGACCCTTGCATGATGCCTTCCAAGATAGCCAACACCTATAACCGCAATGTTAATCATTAAAACACAGAGGATAGGGAGGGAAGGAAATATAAAACTACTCCCTTTAAATTACCTGTATAAGAATAGCTGCTGTCCATCAAATTTATTTTTGTATAATATATAAATCATAGTAAGTACTAACATATTATTATGTCATCTGTAATTTACGATTCATTGGTTTTATAACATCCTTAAATTTGCTGGATGCACTAAAAATTTCTATACCGATTACCCTTCCATTTTTATCTAATTCCATATTTACACCAGGACTTATTTCCAGCACTTCTACCTCTTCACCTTCTGATGCTATATAAAGGATATCCTCTTCTTCATCATAAAAAAGTTTAAATTCTTTCATCTGTTTTCCTCCATCTACCGCTTTTCACCCTTTTCCATTTTTGACCATGTTTTAACGGGTGTATTGTTAATATCTTTACTGTATTTCCTTCTCTTATATAGGCAATCATCACATCTCTAATTTTACCATACAATTCCACTTTTTTAACTGCAATGAGATGCCCGGTTTCAGTATCAAAAAATCTTTCTCTACTTTCTCTAAAGATTTTATCTGGCAAATCATTATCGATATTCCTTATAACGAGTCTGTGTTTCAGATGAATTGAATATTTTATTTTCATCAGACCTTCTGGCTGACCTCTCTTATCTCCTCAAGCTTCCTTATGGCAGCACCAGAGTCTATGGTCTGTTCGGCAATTGCCTTTGCCTCTTTGATATCCTCGGTCTTTCCAGCAACCATCAGGGTCAAGGCAGCGTTCATAATAACCATATCACGCTTTGGTCCCTTCTGTCCTCTGAGTATCTCGGTGGTTATTCGGGCATTTTCTGTGGCATCACCACCTGATATATCATCAAGAGTTGCCCTTTTGAAACCAAAATCCTCAGGTGCAATGATGAAACTCTCCACCTCGCCCCTTTTCAACCGACTAACCTTCGTGCCATCGGTGATGGTTGCCTCATCAAGGCCATCCTCACCATGAAGAACCATCACATCCTCAGCCCCCAGTCTGCCAAGCACCTGTGCAAGGGGCTCGGTAAGGCGGTCTGAAAACACCCCAAGTATCTGCCGTTTTGCCCCTGCCGGGTTTGTAATTGGGCCGAGAATGTTAAAGATGGTTCTTATGCCCATCTCTCTCCTTGGGCCAATGGCATACTTCATGGCAGGATGAAAAAGGGGTGCAAATAGAAATCCAAAACCTGTTTCCTCCAGACACCGCTGAACCTTTTCAGGTGGTAAGTCAATCTTGACCCCCAGGGCCTCAAGCACATCGGCGCTTCCAGACTTGCTTGATACAGAACGGTTTCCATGCTTTGCCACAGGCACCCCTGCTGCTGCCACCACTATAGCCGTGGTGGTGGATACATTGAATGTATGGGCCATGTCACCACCGGTGCCACAGGTGTCAACCACACCCTCAGGGGCTTCAATTCGGGCTGCCTTCTGCCTCATAACCCTTGCAGCACCTGTTATCTCCTCCACGGTCTCACCCTTTATTCTTAATGCTGTAAGGAATGCCCCTATCTGTGCGTCCGTTGCCCTACCCTCCATTATCTCGTTCATACACTCCACCATCTCATCCTCTGAGAGGTTTATTCCCTGCACAAGGATGTTGATAGCCTCCTTAATCATCTCCTTCCTCCCATAGTGGTTTTTTAATTTTAAGGAAATTCCTTAAAAGGTCCTTGCCAACGGTTGTGAGAATTGACTCAGGGTGAAATTGAACACCCTCAAGGGCATATCTTTTATGTCTAATACCCATAATTTCGCCGTCATCGGTCCAGGCTGTTATAACAAAATCATCAGAAAGGGTTTCCCGCTTTATCACCAGTGAGTGGTAACGGGTTGCCTCAAAGGGATTTGGAAGCCCGTAGAAGATTTTCTTTCCGTCATGATATATCATGGATGTTTTGCCGTGCATCAGGGTCTTTGCCCCCACAATCTCTGCTCCATAGGCAAACCCGATACATTGATGGCCAAGGCAGACACCAAGGATTGGCTTTTTACCAGCAAAGTGTTTGATTACCTCAACAGAGATGCCTGCCTCACGGGGGGTGCAGGGGCCTGGGGAGATCACTATTCTTTCAGGGTTCAGTTTTTCTATCTCCTCTATGGTTATTCTGTCGTTACGGAATACCTGTATATCTTCTCCAAGCTCACCAAAATACTGGACAAGATTATAGGTGAAGGAATCATAGTTGTCTATCATTAAAAGCATCAAGCACCTCCTATTTCACGGGCCATCTCTACAGCCTTCATCATCCCCATTGCCTTGTTTACAGTCTCTTTATATTCAAGCTCTGGCACAGAATCAGCTACAATGCCAGCACCTGCCTGCACCGATAGTTTTCCGTCTTTAACTATCAGGGTCCTTATGGTTATACACATATCCATATTGCCTGAATAGCTGAAATAACCCACTGAGCCCGCATAGGGGCCACGCTTTACAGGCTCAAGCTCATCTATAATCTCCATTGCCCTGACCTTAGGGGCACCGGTTACAGTGCCAGCTGGAAAACAGGCCCTGAGAAGGTCAAAGGCGTCAAGCCCGTCTCTGAGTCTGCCCTCCACATTTGATACAAGATGCATCACATGGCTGTAACGCTCCACAGTCATAAGCTCTGTTACCCTGACACTTCCAATCTCTGCCACCCTTCCCACATCGTTACGGCCCAGGTCAACGAGCATTATATGCTCGGCTATCTCCTTGGGGTCAGCCCTCAGTTCAGCCTCAAGGGCTCGGTCTTCCTCGTCACTTCTTCCACGCCTTCTGGTTCCTGCAATAGGTCTAAGGACAATCTTTCTTCCCTCAAGCCTTACCAGTATCTCAGGAGAGGAGCCTATCAATATAGTATCACCGGTGTTAAGAAAAAACATATAGGGCGAAGGGTTAATCACCCTCAGAGCTCTATAAATGTTGAAAGGCTTTATATCGCATTCACGGTCAAACCGCTGGGAAAGAACGACCTGAACCACATCACCTGCCCTTACATACTCCTTAATCTTTTTTACAGCTTCAATAAAGACCTCTTTAGAGCCAAAGGAGGAGGTAAAATCCCCTCCCTTTTGTTTTGGTCTGTTGCTATTAAGTGGCAGGGGAGAGTTAAGTTTATCAACCACCCTTTTTATCTTTTCAACCGAACGGTCATAGTCATCCTCAGGGCTTTGCCCAACACTCACAGGACATACTATCTTTAGCCTGTGGGTCAGGTTATCAAATATCAGGACAATATCGGGAATCATGAAAAACATATCGTCAGTATCAAGAGAGGGCTTCTCTCTATCAGGCACACGCTCAAAAAACTTAACCATCTCATAGCCAATATAGCCCACTGCACCGCCGTAAAATCTGGGGAGTGTTTCAGTATCAAAGGGTCTGTAACCAGATAGCTCCCTTTTCAGAACATCAATCGGGTCGCCCTGATAGGTTCTTCCCTTTCCATCCTCTACAATCTCTACAGCACTTCCCCTTGACCTGATTATCTTTTTTATCTCAGTTCCAACAAAGGAGTATCTTCCCCACTTTTCACCCCCCTCCACACTTTCAAGCAAAAAAGAAGGGGTATCAGAGACCTTTAAGTAGGCTGAAACAGGTGTTTCAAGGTCTGCAAATACCTCGGTGTAAAGGGGTATGAGGTTGTATTTTTCAGAAAGTTCAAGAAATTTATCTCTGTCTGGAAACATCAAGATATTTTAATTTTTTGTATTGTTTTTTAGCAAATGATAATTTAGGGGGTAGGAGGTATGAAAAAAAAATAAATCCTAATTTCTAAATTCTAAACATTATAAGTGTAAAGAAATTCTTATGAGGAATTCGTATCTAATAAGTTAGGAGATAAGGGGAGTTATGAAAGTGTTGAGTTTTGGGTTTTTATGTTGAAGATTATTCTGTGCTCTCTGTGGT
>CAZIIE010000040.1:0-11411 GCA_964539375.1 uncultured Nitrospirota bacterium
TCCTATCCTGTACTTGGTAAGGACAGGATTGAGGATGTGGCAGTCTTTGAAGACCATTCTGAAGCACTTGTTCGGTGGCTCAAGAGGGATATCAAGGGAGCAGTCCTTATCAACATTGATACCCATGACGATATAAGATTCATTCCTGATGAAGACATAGGCCGTATCTGGAGGCTTGTCCAGAAAGAGGACTGGGATGCCCTTGAAAAATACAGAGATTCTGGCCATGAGAGGCTTTATGGAATTGGAAACTTTATCTACGCTGCAGCCACCCTTGGTATTGTCAAAAAGGTCTACTGGGTAATGCCCTTTGACCATCTAAAAAAGGACAATCCTGTTGAAGGTCTTAAGAAGATGATGTTTACCTACAGGTTTTTTCCAGATGACATTGCAACCTTCAAACTTAATAGGGGCTGCTTTGAAGGCACGGTAAGGGGGATTCCCTTCAGCATTTGCGACCTGGAGAGCCTGCCTGAGATCAGTGAGCCAGTGATTTTCAGTGTAGATGCCGATTACTTTCCCATTGCACTTAGGTTTTATAAAAAGAACTACCTCCAGATGATAGGGCAGATGATGAAGATTTTAAAGAAGCGGGAGTTCAGAGCAATAGATGTTGTGGTCAGTTATTCCGTAAACGGCACCTACCTGCCTGTGCCATCAAGATGGGTGGCTGAGGTGGTAAAAGAGGTGATTTCAAAGCCTGATATTTTACAAAAGGGCTATCCTGAAAAATGGATAGTCTATCAGAACTCAGAAGACATGCTTAGAAACAATATGCTAACCATGCTTAAGGGATATCTGGAAGGTTATATGAAAAAATACCCTGATGACCCTGTCATGACCTTTTATCTTGCCACCGACTACCTTGGGCTTTCCATGACTGACAGGGCAAAGGTTCTGGCAGTAAAAAGTTGTGAGGAAGACAGAGGCTATTGTGCAGGGCTTGTCCATCTTGCAGTGATACTTGCAGCAAGGGGGGAAATAGACAGGTCCTATGAGTTTTACAAAGAGTACCTTAAAAGAAACAGGGAGCAGTACTATGGCCTTGTAGAGCTTGGCCTTCTTTATTATCAGAACAACCGCGCTGACCTGGCTGAAAGGGTCTTTTCCCATTACTCTGAGCGGATGGGATATTATCCGACAGGTTTTGTGGTAGGAGCCCTCCATCTAAAAAGGGGAGATGCTGATAGGGCAGGGGAACTCTTTGAACTTGCCATAGAGGATGCAAAAAGGAGCCTTTATGTAAGTGCAGAAAGCGAGGTTATAAAGGATTCACTAAAAGTGGCAATGGAGTTTTACAAAAAGAGAGGTGAGGAGAAAAAGGCAAAATTCATTGAGCATATCCTTTTAACTGGAGGATAGTTATCCCTTCATGAATGGGTGAGGAATGATGGATGGAGTTTTTTAGCAATCTGTAGAAGAGCATATTCAAAATGTTATAATATTTAAGCATAAAATCAGGGAGGTTTTTTATGAAAAGAACCACCATAACAATTCCTGCCGAACTTATAGATGAACTTATGCATGAAATTGATGCAAAAACCAAAACCGAAGCGGTGATAAGGGCCATAAAGGATGAAATCAGGTCAATAAAGAAGAAAAGGATAAAGGAAATGGCAGGAAAGATGGAGTTCATAGAAACTGCTGACCAACTTAGACATGGAGACAAGAGGCTTGGTTAGATACTTTATTGATACATCGGTGTGGATAGAGTTTTTCAGAAAAAAGGAGCCCTGGTATAGCCTTGTTGCTGAATGGATAGATAGGGATATGGTCTGTTATAACGGACTGGTTTATGCTGAACTTTTACAGGGTGCTAAATCAGAAAGGGAAATAAAGACCATCAGAGAGTTTGTGCATGTGTTTGACTGTCTTGAAGATTTGCCCGAGTTGTGGGAAAAGGCTGGTATGTTGTCCTATAGAATGCGCAGGAAAGGAAAAACCATAGGTCTTGCTGACTGTTATATTTCAGTGGTTGCAGAACACTTTAAGGTTGTATTAGTAACACTTGATAGGCATTTTAGGACACTTAAAAAAGAATTAGATTTTGCACTCTATAAGCTCTCTAAAACACATTGAATAGATGATAAAAACCACAATACATATATTCAAAAAAGAGTTAAAGCACTATATCTACTCTCCCATAGCCTATGTGGTTGCCACGGTCTTTCATGGCCTGGTGGGGTATTTTTTTTACAACTCGGTGATACTCTACACAACAAGGGTGATGAACGCCTCCCTGTCTGGCAGTGAAATTCAGGGCATGGCCTTTACACCCACAACCGTTATTTTTCAGGGTATGGCAAGGAGTATGGGAACCATTTTTGTTCTGATAGTGCCCCTTATTACCATGCGGCTTGTGGCAGAGGAAAAGAGACAGAGGACAATGGAGTTGTTCTTCACCTCTCCTGTGACTACCTTTTCAATGGTCCTTGGCAAATACCTTGCCGCTTTGTTTGTCTATATGGTGGTGATACTGGGCACCCTTTACATGCCCTTTCTGCTTGATATGTTTTCTGATGTTAACTGGTCCCATGTGGCAGTGGCCTATCTGGGGCTTTTCCTTTTAGGTGCGGCAATGGTCTCGGTTGGTGTTTTTGCCTCCTCTGTGACAGAGAAACAGGTGGTTTCGGCTGTGATGGCAATCGGGTTGCTGGTGATTTTCTGGTTTGTAGGTGGTGGCATAGGGGCTGCAAGCCAGAGGATTACCACCTTTTTAAGGGATGTCTCCATGTATGCCCCCTTTGAAAACATGATGAGGGGGCTCCTTGACCTGAGGGATGTGCTTGTGCTGGTAAGTTATGCTGTGTTTATGCTTTTTCTATCAATAAGGGCCATTGAGTGGAGCAGGCTGTGATGATGAAACACAAAGGCAGGCTTTTAGCCATAGGCGGGATTGGTTCTGGCATCGGCGCTCTGGTGGTTGCCTCTCTTTATCCTTCGGAGGGATTGCCAATTGCCTTTCTTTCAGGGATTTCAGGTCTCCTTTTACTGTGGTTTACCAGGGTGCACCTTTCAGACATCAGAAGGATTGCAGGGAAAAGGGCGACCTGGATAAAACTGAATGCGGTCCTGGCAGTTGTCCTCGTGGGCTTTATCGTTGTGATGATAAACCTGGTTTTCAGGCAATATTACTTCAGGTATGACCTATCAACTACGGGGCAGTTTTCCCTTTCTGAAAGGTCGAAAAGGATTGCATCCCTTGTGGAAAAGGATTTAAAGATAGTCTTTTTAGGGCAGGAGCAGACAGAGGAGTTCAAAAGGGCAAGGCAACTCCTTGAGGGATTCAGGTACCTGAACCGAAGAATCCTCTATTCGCTCCATGACCTTGACAGGTCGCCTGACCTTGCCGGAAGGTACAATGTGAGAGAGTACAACACCTTCGTGGCTGACAATGGAAAGAGGTATTTCAAGGTAAGAGGTGTGACCGAGGAAAACATAGCAAACCTTATAGTGCAGGCAACAAGAAAGGAGCAGAAGAGGATTTTATTTCTTAAGGGCCACGATGAAAGGACCGACAGTTTCACAGACCGTGGTGGCTATGGTAAGGCAATAAGTAGTTTAAGGAAACTGGGCTATGATGTTAAGGTGGGAGAACTCTCAGCCCTTGACAACGAGATTGACCTTCTTATAATTGCATCCCCTGTTGAGCCTTTCAAAAAGGAGGAACTTGATAAAATAAAGGATTATCTTAACAGGGGAGGGAAGGTGCTTTTATTCCTTGACCTTCCTGAAAAGGTAAAGGAACTCCAGGGGCTTTTCAGCATCACCCTCGGGGATTATCTGATCCATGACCCCCATCACGACCCCTCTTTAGGACCGACTGCACCCTTTCTTGATGACTACATGAACGAGAGGGTCTTCAAAGGGCGTGTCTACAGGGTAATGATGCCAACGGTTAGGGAGATAAGGTTTTTGCATGATGCTGAGTTCAAATATGAGTCCATTGCCAGGGTCTCCTCCGATTCCTGGAAGGATGTAAACGGAAATCACAAACTTGATAAGGAGGACGAGACCACAGGGCTTGAGGATGTGACTTCGTTGATAGAACAGAAGGAAGGGCTAATGAAGGCGGTGGTTCTTAGTGATGGGGATTTTGCCTCAAATGCCTACATTGACCTTTATGAAAACAATGCCTTCTTTACTGGCCTGGTAAACTGGCTTACTGGTGAGGGAACACTGGTTGACATACCACCGCCAGAGCCTGTTTTTGTTCCCATGTATGTGACGCCTGAGCAGTTGAGGCTTGTCAGGTTGATAGGGCCTGTTGGCTTGCCTGCCCTTTTTGTTCTGTCAGGCCTGTTAGTTTTTCTCTGGAGGAGGAGGCTGTGAGGTTTAAGGTAACTGCTCTGCTCTTACTGGTTGCCCTTCTTACAGGAGGACTTTACTTTTTCTACATAAAACCATCAATTGAGGAAAAAAGAAGGGTAGAGGAGTTTGAGAAGCGGTTTTTCAGGGCAGATATTGACGGGATTCTTCTTTTTAAGGTTGACCGTGGCAGGGGGCCAGTGGAGGTGATAAAGACAAAGGAGGGATGGGTGATGACAGGTAACCTGAAGGTTGACCCTGGAGTGATGAGAAAGTTTCTGAGCACCCTTTCAAAGGGCAGGTTGATAAAGGTGGTGGGCGATAAAGAGGAAAAGGCCAAGTTTGGCCTTGACAGACCAAAGGTGAGGATAGCCATAGGGTTTAAAGACAGGGTGGAGGTGCTACTGCTTGGTGATAAAAGCCCTTCAGGCACAGGCTATTATGCCTATGCCGAAAGTTTAGGCAGGGTGTTTCTAATTAACAGAGAGGTGGCAGAGGGCCTTGCCATTGACCCCTATAAACTGGTTGAAAAACGGGTGTTTCATATTGACCCTGCCCAAGTGGGAAGGATAAGGATTGAAAGGACAAAGTCTGCTGACAGGGTTGACCTTGTCCTTGACAGGGATGGAAAATGGAAGATGCTGAGCCCCTTTAAAGGGCCTGCTGACAACGACGCAGTGAGGGCACTTATAAGTGAGATATATCTTCTAAAGACCAGAAGTTTTACAGAGTGGAAGGATGAGGATATGAAACTGCCCTGGAGGGCACACATGGAGATATACGATACAAAGGGTAACCTAATAGAAAGTGCTGATGTGGCTTACAGGGGAAATGAATGGTATAAAGGCGTGGTGGTAAGGACCAGAAACTCACCTGTTACCTTCAGGGTGAGAAGGGAGTTCTGGAACAGTATTAACAGAAGGGCTGGTTTTTTCTACAAACGAGACCTCTTTGATTTTACCATGGATGAACTTAAGAGGATTGAGGTGGTGTCAGAGAAAAAGAGGTATGTTATTTCAAAAAAATCTGATAGGTGGTTTTTAAATGGAAAACCGGTAAGTGATGCTGATATAGAACAACTGGTGAAACTTTTTAATAGATGGAATGCCTCCATAGTGGTTTCTGACAGGGACTTTAGTGGAAAACTTCTTTACAGTTTCAAGGTGCAGACAACCAGAGGGACCCAGTCTCTCAAGGTCTATGATAAATCCAAGGATTATGCGGTCAGCGAGACAAAAGTTTTTGCACCTGTTAAGCCTGGCTCCCCAAGGACAGAAAGGGTTTACTTCTGGCTTTCCTCTTCAACCGAGGTTGACCAGTCTGTGGTGGTAAGTTCCCTCGGTATTAAGAGTATAATTCAGACAATAGAGGAAATAAATGGGAAAACTCCTTAAGAAAGCCTGGGACATACTGGTTTCAAGAAACCTGGCAGTGGTGCTCCTTTTGGTGGTCACCCTGATGCTTGCCATAGGTGCACTTTTGCCAAACCCTGCACTCATTTCAGAGGATTATAAAAGAAAACTCCAGAAGGAACACCCCATTATCTACAAACTCGGTGAGGAATACAACAGCCAGAAGATGGCAAGGGGTTATTTTTTCGGCATTGTTGCCTCCTTTCTGGTTATCTCAACCTCAATGTGCAGTATTGACAGGCTTGTTACAAGATACAAAAACCGCCGAAGGGCTAAGACACAGGCCCTGTCAGAGATACCTGAGGAAAAGGGCAGGCTGGTGAGCCTTAAAGGCAGGTCAATAGATGTTGTGGAGGAGAAGATCACTAACTGGCTTAGGAGGTATCGTTACAAAAAGAGGGTGGTGGAGGCTGGCGAAAGACGCATGATTATTGGCAACAAAGGGGATGCAGGTTTCTGGGGCTCAATCTTTTTCCACTTTATCCTTATAGCCTCCCTTGTGGGTGTTGCTATCTATTACTTTGGTGGATACAGGGCACAGTTTGTCTTTACCGAGGGCTTTCCCTACAGGCTTACAGAAAGGATGGCGGTTTATATTGAGAAAAAACCCCTCTGGGGTGGGCTTCCTTTGCCTGATGCAGAGGTGGGGCTTCAAAGACAGGAGTCAAGATATGCGGAGTTTGACCCCCGTTATCCAATTGAGCATATTGCAGAGTTTCAGGTAAGGGAACTTTCCAGAGGCAGGGTCTGGAAGAAGGTGGTAAAGATTAACGACCCCCTTGTGATTGAGGGTAAGAAGTTTCTCCTAATGTTTGGTGGTTACTCACCAAGGCTTGTTATAACCGACAAAGAAGGAAAGAAGATACTTGACTCATTCATAAACCTTGGCGGAAGTGAGGGCATGGAAGACAGTATCTCCCTACCCGAGCATTACCTTGACATAGAGATGCACCTTTATCCCGACTTTGAGATAAAGGACGGAAAGCCTGCTACCAAGACTCTTTATTTAAATAACCCTGTGCTTGATATAACGGTATATACTGGTGGAAAAAAGATAAAGAAGAGACTCTATTTGCACGGTCTGGCAAAGGTCGGGGATTTTACCATCCACTTTCCCGAGGCACGGAAGTGGGTCAAGATGGAACTGGTTGGTGAGCCAGGGGTGGGGTTTTTCTTTGTCCTTGCCTTCTTTGGGATACTGGGAGTTGTGGTGAGGTTTATTGACCCTGATGAGAAGGTCTTTTTTATTTTGAGAAATGAAGAGATGACCGTGCTTTCTGTAACAAGGCACTTTCAGGGACTCACAGACCAGAGGATAGAAGAACTGGTGGAGGCAGTTGGCCGATGAAAAGGGGTCTGTTCGTTATCCTTCTATCCTTTATGGTTTTTTCCTGTAGCACCGAGAAGGTGGAACTCTATAACACCGTAAGGGCCTATAACAGACTTTTAAAGGAGGCCTATCTGAAGAAGGAGCCAGGCATTGAGC
Organism: uncultured Nitrospirota bacterium; assembly: GCA_964539375.1. Lineage (GTDB taxonomy): Bacteria > Nitrospirota > Thermodesulfovibrionia > Thermodesulfovibrionales > JdFR-85 > JAADIE01. The sequence goes on from CAZIIE010000040.1 coordinate 7,207, forward strand.
GTTTCTTTGCCACAAGGGCAGAGTTAAAGAGGATAAGCGCCTTTATACTTCTTCATAAGGTAAAGGGCAGGGTCCTTGAGATAAACCTTTTAAGCCAGAGATTTGTTGACTGGAAACTTTACAGGGGTGGCAGAGATGCCCTTGTGGTGGCAAAGGAAAGGTGGAAGAACCGATACCTGAATATTGAGACCCTTTATCCTTTGACTAACTACTGGACCGAAGAGGTAACAAAACGGTACCATCTTAAGTATGAAGACAACCGATGGAAGGTTGACTGGATAGAAACCCAACCCTATTGATGGAGTGATGGGATGGACATAAAAACAGAGAGACTTACAAAGAGATACGGTAACCTGATAGCCGTTGATTCAGTAACGGTGGATTTCAGCGGAAGTGGTATCATCGGTCTTCTTGGGCCAAATGGCGCAGGAAAGACCACCCTGATGAGGATGATAACCGGTGCTATTCCACCCTCTGAGGGCAGAATTCTCTATGATGGCGTGGAACTTCTTGATGCCCAGGAGGAGATAAAGAGAAAGATAGGTTACCTTCCAGAGCATCCACCTGTATATCCTGACCTTACCGTAAGGGAGTATCTTGAGTTTGTTGGAAGACTAAGGGGGCTTGAAAGAAGAAGGTGCTCTGAAAGGATAGAGAAGGTGGCAGAACTCTGTGGTATCTCTGACAAACTGGGACGCCTGGTGGGTAATCTCTCAAAGGGCTACCGCCAGAGGGTGGGCCTTGCCCAGGCCTTAGTGCATGAGCCAGAGATTTTGATACTTGATGAACCTACCGTTGGGCTTGACCCAAGGCAGATAATTGAGATCAGGAACCTTATCAGGGAACTTGGAAGGGAAAGAACCGTAATTCTCAGTACCCATATACTTCAGGAGGTTACCTCCCTCTGTCAGAGGGTTGCAATCATTAATAATGGCAGACTTGTGGTTTATGACTCCATAGACAGACTCTCTGATGCCTTGAGCGATGAAATGACCATTGAGGTCAGGGTCTTGAGACCTGAGCGGCTTTCCACTGAAATGTTTAAGAGTATAGAGGGGATAAAAACTGTGGAAGACAGAGGTGACGGAATTTTTCTGTTTAAGACCGAAAGGGATGAAACACTGAAGGATAAAATAGCAAAGGAGATTGTTTCTCAGGATGCAGGTCTTTCTGAGATGAGGGAGCGCAAGTTGTCCCTTGAGGATGTCTTCTTAAAGGTTGTGTCAGGGCAGGAGCATGAGGCATAAAGGACTGCTCAAGGGGCTTTTCCTTCTGGTTATAATAGCACTTTTCTTCGGTATTTCCTCATGCAAGGGAAAAAAACAGGAAGGCCCGTCTACTTCAAAGAAAGTAAATTTGGTCCGAAAACCTACCTTTCCTGTCTCAGAAAAAAGGGTCAGTTTTTTCCCTGATAGTGATTGGCAGTTATCTTACTGGGCAAAGAGGAACTACAGTAACAGGGTGCTTCTACTGATTGACCGTGACCCTGCCATCAGGTCTATTCCTGAACACAGGCTTTACAGGGCAAGGATACTCTACGAAAAAGGTAAAATTGACAGGCTATGGCAGATGAGAGGCAGACAGGAAGAGGGTTTTTTTAACAGGGAAAACTATCTTTACCTTGCCCTTGGACTGGGGATAGTCAGGGAGGTTTACTGGGTGGTGCCCTTTGATTATTTCAGGTATCACGATACAGAAAAAAGACTTAAACAGTATCTCCAGTATAAGGGCTATGACCCTGATGATATAGCATCCTTCAGGCTCAGGGGTGGTTGTCTTGTGGGAAATCTCTATGGGTTTAAATACCATATCTGTGGTATTGAAGGCCTTCCTGAGATAGACTCTGAGGAGATACTACTTACAATAGACCTCTCCTTTTTTCCTTTGATGGAGAGGTTTTACAGGCAGGAAAAACTCCTTCTCATCAAGAGGCTTTTTGAAGAACTTGATAAAAGGGCATACAGAATTGGGGATGTATCAATTGTCTATTCGGTTGAAGGTGGTGGTATCCCTGTAGAGAGTAGATATATTGGGGATGTTATAAAATCTTTGCTTTTAAAGGGTATTAATCAAATAAGTGATTTATGGGCAGGCTGGAGAAAAAGGGAGATAATGGAGACACTGACAAGCAATGGTAGTTTTCAGAGGGTTTTAAAGGAACTCAAGGATGGGGATGACGAGGCAGATAGGGTTTTTCTTTCCCTTTCCTATGGGGGGCTTAAAAGGTATAAGGAGGCAATGAAGATTTCAGAGCAGTTGTGCAGTATGGAAAGGGACTACTGCTATCTTTATCCGAGGCTCGGGGCGATTGCCCTTTCAGGAGGAGACATTGAAGAGGCAGGGATATTTTTCAGGAAAGCACTAAAAATCAATCCACCCCTCAGTGCACCAGAGATGTGGGACTATGCAATGGCACTTTTTGAAAGGGCAGAATATCAGGAGGCCCTGAAGGTGTTTAATTATATTTACCAGGACGAGGGTTCTTTCAGGGCAGACCTGATGGCAGGGCTTACCTGTATGAGGATGAAGGACCCTGTAGGGGCAGAGTTTTATTTTGATAGGGCAGTGAGGTATCTGAAAAAACACCAGTTTGATGTGGTCTGGGACAGGGATTTCAGGGAGGCGATAAAGGCTGCTGAGGATTTTTACAGAAACTTCAAACGAAGTGAATCAGAGAGGTCCTACGAGATATACCAGAACCTGAACCTTATGGATATGAGATGATGCTAAAGAAATTATTGGACAATTCTGGAGGGTTCTTGGGGGCAGTTTTAGGGATGCTTCTTTTGTCATCAGTCTGTTTTGCCTCTGATCCTGTTTCACTTTTAAATCAGGAGGTCTTTTCTCCCAGACTTGATGAAATGGTCCTGTTTAAACTGGAAAAAAAGGGGGGGGAGACTGTAGAGATGGTGAAAAACAAAGAGGGCATTTGGCTTTCAAGCACAGAGGTAAGAACTGACCATGCCATGCTTTGGCTTATTTATGAGTGCCTTAAAAAGGGAAGGGCGAGTATTCTGCCAGAGGGAGTTCCTTTAGGAGACACTGAAAATTACCAGTACCAGGTGGTCCTTGGTTATAGGGACAGGATAATTAAACTCTTTATCGGGGATAAAACTGCTGAAGGCAAAGCCTATAAAGGATGGGTTAAAGGCTATAATAGGGGTGCTCTGGTTAATGATGGGTTTGTTGATGCCCTTGAAGGCCTTTTTCATGAGTTTAAAGGTGAGAAATTGATGCCCTTTTCTAAGGATTTAATAACCCGTATAGTTATTGAACGGGGGGATGACCTCATTGACCTTAAAAGGACTGGTAGGGGATGGTTCATGGAGTATCCCTTTAAGATGAAGGCTGATGAAAATGCTGTTGAGGGATTAATTAATCCTTTGACAGCCGAGAGGGTAACCTCTGTAGAGGACTGGATTGACTCATACAGGAGACTGCCAGAGAAGGTCTGGCTTCTTATTGAAGGCATAAAGGGCTTGCCAGACATTGATATGGATGGTTATCTCTATGGCTCCTCCATGATTGTCCATCCCTTTAAATACCAGAAGGTTTTTTATGTTACCGATGCCCTATGGAAGGCCCTGAACAGGCCTGCCTCAGAATTTGTCAGAAGGGAAGTCTTCCCTTTGAAAGAAAAAGACATTAAAAAGATAAGCCTTCTCCGTGATGACAAAGAGGCTGCAGTTATCAGAAAAGGCGATGGGTGGGTTTACAAAGACACTCCCTTGGGGGATAGTGCTGAAAAACTCGTAAAAAGGGTGCTTTCACTCAGGGCGGTAAAACTGACAAAACCCTTTAAATTGAAAAAAAGACCACTTCTTACCATAAAGGTTGAGAGAATAGACAATAGTCTTATAGAGTTAAGCCTTTTTGATCTGGATGTGAGTTATATGGTAAAGGAAGGACAGTTGGTTAGAATTAATCCATACACAAACAGGAGAGAGAGGGAATACTTCTATCCTGCCACCATCTCAACATATCCCTATATTTATATAATAGGTAGTTTTCAACTGGAGCATCTGATGGACCTATTGAAAGAACCATCAGACATTCGGTAGAAATAATGAGTTTGGTATAATAATGTTTGTAAAATTCCAAAAACCATTCAGTTTAAAGAAACCTTAAATTTTAATGCTAAGGAGTTGTTATGACAAGGATTGAAAGCCTGCTTTTATGGCCAGGGATGTTTGGGTATTTTGCCA
>CAZIIE010000041.1:0-11291 GCA_964539375.1 uncultured Nitrospirota bacterium
ACAGTGGAGTCAGGCTGGAACCCCTATGCTGTCTCAAAAAGGGGAGCAATCGGGCTGATGCAGCTTATGCCCGAGACACTTAAAGAGCTTGGTGTGGCAAACCCCTTTGACCCATACGAAAATATTGATGCAGGGGTGCGTTACCTTCGTTATCTGATAGACCGGTTTGGCAACCTGAAGCTTGCCCTTGCTGCTTATAACGCAGGCCCAACGGTGGTTGAAAGATACAGGTCTGTTCCACCCTACAGTGAGACAAGGGAATATATAAAAAATGTTTTATATCTCTATAAAAAGGACAATCTCCCTGAAAAAAAGAAAAAGACCGAGAGAATCTACAGGGTCTTTCTTGATGATGGCACTGTCCTTTATACAAACTCATCGGTTTATCTCAAAAACCTTTCATCCTTTTAATATTCTCTAAAAGGGGGTTCATACAAAGTGTCAGAAAAGCAGAAGATTGTAGAGGAGATTTTAAGGCTTAAAGAACAGAGAAGGGCAATAATAATCGCCCATAATTATCAGCGAGAAGAGGTTCAGGAGATTGCTGACTTCACAGGGGATTCCCTTGAACTGTCACGGGAGGCTGCAAAGGTAGACTGCGATGTAATCGTATTTTGCGGTGTAAACTTTATGGCAGAAAGTGCCTCCATCCTGTCGCCTGACAAGGTGGTTTTGCTTCCCGAGCTTGAGGCCAACTGCCCCATGGCTGACATGATAAGGGTATCCGGTGAGCGTAAGGTATGGAAGAGCTTTCCTGGCTATGAGGAGCAGCCCACCTTTGTCTTTCCCCATGACTTCACCCTGCTTGACATGAAAGAGAGATACCCTGGTGTGCCAGTGGTTACCTATGTAAATACCACCGCTGATGTAAAGGCAGAAAGCGATATATGCTGCACCTCGGCAAATGTGGTAAAGGTGGTTGAGTCAGTAGACTCAGACACGGTTATCTGCGTGCCTGACAGGAATCTTTCAGCCTGGGCACAGAAAAACACAGGTAAAAAGATAATTACCTGGGATGGCTTCTGCCATGTTCACGACAGGATAAGGGCAGAGGATGTCAAACGGGCAAGGCAGGAACACCCTAATGCTGTGCTGATGGCCCATCCTGAATGCAGGCTTGAGGTGCTTGAGCTTGCAGACCATGTAACAAGCACATCAGGAATGCTCAGGTATGCCCGTCAGTCCGATGCAAAGGAGTTTATTGTTGGGACTGAGATTGGTCTCCTGTACCGTCTCAGAAAGGAAAACCCTGACAAGGTCTTCCATCCACTTCGTAAAGACATGATATGCCCGAACATGAAAAAGACCCGCCTTGAAAGTGTCCTGCGGGCCCTAAAGGAGATGACCCATGAGGTTAAGGTTCCAGAGGATATCAGGGTAAGGGCAGTTAAGGCTCTGGACAGGATGCTTGAGGTGCGTTGATTGCGTTGACAGCGTTCTTTGCGTTAAATCATAAATCTGAAATCTAAAATCTGAAATCAACATATGTCTACCTTCTACATACACACCCTGGGCTGTCCGAAAAACAGGGTTGACTCGGAAGAGCTGAAAAAGAGGTTTCTTTTAGAAGGCTTCAGTCCCTGTAGCAGTATTGAGGAGGCTGAGATTATCCTTGTAAACACCTGTGGCTTTATACAGGCAGCAAAGGAAGAGTCAATTGAAGAGATACTGAGCATTGCAGAGGAAAAATCCCCGAGTCAGAAGCTCATCGTCTTTGGCTGTCTTGCAAAGCGATACCTTAAAGAACTGAAGAAGGAGCTTCCTGAGGTTGATGCCCTGTTTGGTGTGGAGGACTTTGAAAACATATTAGCCTACTGCAAACAGTTTAAAAATAGTAGCTTTACAGGAAAAAGGGTTTTCCCTCAGGTGCACTCCCCATCCTATGCTTATCTGAAGATATCAGAGGGCTGTAACCGCCGTTGCAGCTTCTGTGCAATCCCCTCCATCAGGGGGCCTCTCAGGAGCAAGCAACCCGATGAGATTTTAAGGCAGGCTGAAGAAAAGATAAACTCAGGAGTTAAAGAACTTATACTTATTGCCCAGGACATCACCTCCTATGGAAAAGACCTGGGTGGATACAACCTCTCAAGGCTCCTTTATGAGTTAAACAGCCTATCAGGAGATTTCTGGATCAGGCTCCTTTATCTATTTCCAGACTCAATTAAGGCCGAGCTTATTCAGGCTATAAAGGATAACCAGAAGGTCTGCCACTACATAGACCTCCCGCTTCAACACTCTGAAGAAAGGCTTTTAAGACTGATGAGAAGGCCTGAAAGCAAAGCAGAGCTCCTGAACACCATCAATCTTATCCGTAAAGAGCTCCCTGATGTGGTTTTGAGGACATCCTTTATTGTTGGCTTTCCCACAGAGACCGATGAAGAGTTTGAAAGTCTCCTTGACTTTGTCCGTGAGGTGGGCTTTGAAAGGCTTGGTGCCTTTACCTACTCTCGGGAAGATGGCACAGAGGCTTACGAACTCAAAGGACAGGTTCCAGAGGAGATTAAACAGGAGCGTTACCACCGCTTGATGACCCTTCAGGCAGAGATATCCTACAGAAAAAACCTTGAACTTGTTGGCAAAAGACTTCGGGTGCTTGTGGATGAGATAGAGGATGGGGTTGCAATCTGCAGATACTACGGGCAGGCACCAGAGATTGATGGTGTTACTTTTGTAAGGGGCGGGGCAGAAAAATTGAAAGTGGGTGAGTTTGTAGATGTTGCTGTCAGAGAGGCCCTTGATTATGACCTTGAGGCAGAGGTGGCTGGATGAGAAGATATCTTTTACATATTGTGCTGTTCATCCTGACCGTTTTTTCCACTCTTATAGCTGGGGCACTTCAGAAGGGAATAAACATAGTGGCAGAGCCATCAAGAATAATTGAGGGATATCCCTTCAGTATCTCCCTTCTTGCCATACTTCTTACCCATGAGCTTTCCCATTACTTTGCCTCAAGGCTTAATCACACAAGGGCCACCCTCCCCTACTTTATCCCTGCGCCATCAATCATAGGCACCTTCGGTGCCTTTATAAAGATGAAATCACCCATTATAAACCGTAGAGCCCTTATAGACATTGGAGCTTCAGGCCCCATTGGGGGGTTCATTGTTGCCCTGTTTGTGACCATCTACGGGCTTAGCCACTCCCAGATTGTATCAATTAAAAATACCGCTGGAGGGCTTATACTGGGGGATTCCCTTTTATTTAGCGCCCTTTCAAAACTGATACTTGGAACCCCTCCTGAGGGAAAGGACATCATGCTCAATCAGGTTGCCTTTGCTGGATGGATTGGTTTTTTCGTTACCTCAATGAACCTGCTTCCCATCGGTCAGCTTGACGGAGGCCATGTGGCCTATGCCCTATTTGGCCCCAAAAGACACAGAAGACTGTCTATTACACTTGCCACCCTTCTTGCCCTTGCAGGAGCCCTGAGGATATTTCTTTACAACGGTTTCCTTGAGCATACCGCCCTTTCATCCCTTAAAGACTACCTCTGGGAAGGCTGGCTAATCTGGGCCTTTCTTCTCTACATGCTCGGACTCAGCCATCCACCAGTTATTTACTGGGAGGTTCCCCTCAGTCGGGGCAGAAGGATAATGGGATGGGCAGCCATCCTTATATTCATACTTACCTTCACCCCTTCACCTTTCAGGGTCTACTAAAGAGTTTTAACAGGGCTGCCATATGTTATAATTACTGAAGGAGGTCAAGATGTCCCTTGCTGAAAAGTACCTACCCCGATACACTGTGGATGATTACATGAAATGGGAGGGCGACTGGGAGCTGATTGATGGCATTGCCTATGCAATGGCACCATCGCCAATGGGCCTACATCAAAAAATAGAAATGGAAATAGGAAGACAAATTTCAAACCAGCTCAAAGAATGTCCCTCATCTCTTTATGTTTATCCTGAACTTGACTGGATTGTTGATGAAAACACGGTGGTAAGACCTGACCTTATGGTGGTCTGTCATGAGGTAAAGGAGCACCTGAAGAGTGCGCCTGAGGTTGCCATTGAGGTGGTCTCAAAAAACACTGCACAGAAGGACGAAGGGCTCAAGTTTCAGCTTTATGAAAGAGAAAAGGTCAGGTTTTATCTGCTTGCATACCCTGATATAAAAAAGGTGAGAATTTTTGAACTCAACTCAGGCAGGTATGATAAGGTCTTTGATGGTGACAGGGGTCAGTTCAGTTTTACCCTCTGTGATAACTGCACTATCAAATTAGACATCGGGGAGATATTTTCCTGAATCCCAATGGAGCTTACCATCCTTGGAAGCGGAACCTGTGTGCCTGATGTAAAAAGGGCATCCCCAGGCTATCTTCTCAATCACAATAACACTGCCCTGCTTGTTGATTGTGGACCAGGCGCCCTCAGACAGATTGTCCTTTCAGGTGCTGATTATAAAGGGATTGATGCGGTCTTAATCACCCATCTTCATCCTGACCATATCTCCGACCTCCCAGCCCTGCTACATGCACTGGTTGCCACACCTAATTTTATGCGGAAAAAGCCCCTCTATCTTTTTGGACCTGAAAAACTCCTGTGGTTTTATGAAGATGTTATTTTGAGACTTTTGCGAAAACCAGAGGGCTTTGAGGCAATAATCAGGACCTGCCCTTTAAAGGAACACCTCTTTGGACTTGACATTTCCTCCTTAAAGACCATCCATTCTTCTGATAGCTTTGCCTACAGGATTCAGGATGCCAGAGTATCAGTGGTTATCACAGGTGATGCAGACTACTCGGAAGAACTTAAAGAGTTTTCCAGAGGGGCAGACCTCCTTGTGGCAGACTGTTCCTATCCTGATGGGTTGAAAAAACAGGGGCACATGACTCCTTCGGAATGCGCCAGAATGGCAAGAGAGGCTGGTGTGAAGAGCCTTGTTTTAAGCCATCTTTATCCATCAGAGGCCAGTGCCTCTGATTTACTCAGTCAGTGCCGAAGACACTTCAGCGGAACTGTCATGGTGGCGGAGGACCTTATGAAGCTTGAGCTTTAGAAGTAGCAGCCTCTTTTATCAGGGCATCTTTATTACTATGTCATAGGTGCCAATGGAGACCTTATCAGCAATGCCCTGATTCCAGAGAAGGGTTGTTACATCCTTGACCGAGCCCTTTGGCACCATGAGCATCAGTTTAACAGGCCCTCTGGAAAGCTCCTTCCATTTCTTTGCAGCCTCCTCTGTTATGGTGCTTTCTGTTTCAACCTCAAGCACCGAAAGAACCATTCCGTGATTGCCAAGGATAAGGTCAGGGTACTGCCCCTGAAACTCCGCCTTCGGGCCTTCAAGGTTGTCCTTTATCTCTTTATACTCCCTTGACAGCCTGCTTTTAAGGGTTCTCACAAGCCAGTCATGGATCAGCCTTTCTTCGTCCACTTCTTCTCAAACTCCTCTATCTTTTTAAGTCTCCTTATGTAACGCTCCTCCTCTTTGAACTCTGCATTCAAAAAGGCAGTTACTATCTCCCTTGCAAGATACTCGCCGACTATTCGTGCACCAAGGCAGAGGACATTCATGTTATCGTCCTCAACGCCCTGCCTTGCAGAGTAGGTATCATGGCAGACCGATGCCCTGATGCCCCTGAATTTGTTAGCTGCCACAGAGGCACCAACGCCGCTTCCACAAATCATTATCCCCCTTTCAGCTTCACCGCTCTGTATCCTTTCTGCAACCATCCTTGCAAAATCAGGATAATCGGAAGATTCATCATTGTAGGCACCTACATCTATCAGCTCGTAACCAAGCCTTAAGAGATAGTCAACCAGCGAGTTTTTCAGATGATAACCACCATGGTCAGCACCTAAAACTATCTTCATATCCTTCATCATACCATCAGGGGCTATTTCATAACTGCCCCGGATGAAGCAGAGCTTACCATCTGAGAATATCTTGCAAGATATCCCTTTGTTATCTTTGGCCTCGGGGGCTTCCACCTTCTCAGCCTGTCCTTTATCTCCTCATCAGAAAGCAAAAGGTCAAGCCTTCTCTTCGGAATGTCTATCCTGATCCTGTCTCCATCCTGAAGGATTGCAATTGGTCCGCCCTCCATCGCCTCAGGTGAGATGTGGCCAATGCAGGGCCCCCTTGTGCCACCCGAGAATCTTCCATCGGTAATCAGGGCAACTGAATCACTAAGCCCCATTCCTGCAATAGTGGCTGTTGGAGAGAGCATCTCACGCATTCCTGGCCCTCCCTTTGGCCCTTCATATCTTATAACAACCACATCACCGGGTTTTATCTTGCCAGCAAGTATAGCCTTCATGCCCTCTTCCTCTGAGTCAAAGACCTTTGCAGTTCCCTCAAAACGCATCATCCGGGGGCTTACTGCCGACTGTTTGACCACTGCACCATCAGGTGCAAGGTTTCCACGAAGGATGGCGATGCCACCTTCTTTATGGTGGGCCCTGTCAATGGGTCTTATAACCTCATCGTCAAAGACCTCTGCCTGCTCGGCTATCCTGTGTGTCCTCATACCCGATACTGTGGAGGTGTTGTGAATCTGTCCCTTCAGTCTCTTGAGCACCCCTGGCACACCACCAGCATGATGCAGGTCTTCCATGTAATGCACTCCTCCAGGAAGCATGTTACAGAGATGGGGTGTCTTCTTGCTTAGTTCATCAAAGACCTCAAGGGGAAGCCTGACACCTGCATCCTTTGCAATTGCAGGTATATGAAGCACCGTGTTGGTTGAGCCTCCAAGTGCCATGTCAACCATTATGGCGTTTTCAAAGGCCTTGCGGGTCATAATCTTCCTTGGAGTAATGCCCTTTTTAACAAGCTCAACTACTCTTCTGCCACTTTCAAAGGCTATTCTTCTCTTTTCTGAATCAATAGCCAGTGCAGTTGCACAGTAGGGAAGGCTCATTCCAAGGGCCTCGGTCACACAGGCCATTGTATTTGCAGTGTACATCCCCTGACAGGAGCCAGCCCCTGGACAGGCACACATCTCAAGGGATGAAAGCTCCCTGTCATCTATCAGTCCCTTTTTGTATTTTCCAACTGCCTCAAAGGTGTCGTTAACAAGGCTAAGTCTCTTTCCCTTCAGGTGGCCTGAATGCATCGGGCCTGCAGTTACAATGATGGTGGGGATATTTACCCTTCCTGCAGCCATGAGCATCCCTGGGGTGATCTTATCACAGTTTGTAAGTAGCACAAGGCCATCAAACCTGTGTGCCTCTGCAATTGTCTCAACCATGTCGGCTATCAACTCCCTTGAGGGAAGGGAGTAATGCATACCCCTGTGTCCCATGGCAATTCCATCGCAAATGCCAGGGACACCGAAGAAAAAGGGATAACCTCCTCCAGCATGGATACCCTTTTCAATAAACCTCTCAAGGTCACGCATTCCAATGTGACCAGGAATGATGTCTGTAAAGCTTGTTGCCACACCTATGAAGGGTTTGTTCATCTCAGTAGGCGGTATCCCTGTTGCATAAAGCAGTGCCCTGTGGGGAACACGCTCAAGACCCTTTTTGATTTCATCGCTTCTCAATCTTACCTTCCTCCTTATAAATAATTTTCTTATCTCAAATTACTAAATTCTAAACAAAAACAATAAATTTCTTCCATTGTTATTTAAAACGCAGAAATAGCTTCCCTCAGTCTCACATATTTTAAATAACCCTGTTTTCAGAGATTAATTTTGCAGAACCATCTTTTTATACTCTCTAATCATCATTGCCATTTTGTCTTTCTTGGCAAGCTTTTGTTTCTTTATCTGTTTTATTTCTATCTCCTCCTCTGCTGTTAAAAAGGGCTTACCCTCAAGTTCTGACAGCCTTGACTCAAGTGCCCTGTGCTCTGCTTCAAGCTGCTGAAACTCTGGATTCTCGGCTCTCAGAACCTCTCTGATTTCCTGCTCTTTCATTGTTTGCCTCCTTTCTCACCCCTCAGGGTGAATTAGGGTTTTGTTAAAGGGTCTCTGTTTTGTTAAAAATCTCCTCTACAAGCCTGTACGAATTGGCAATGCAATCGTTAAAGCCAATTCCTCCATAGGCATTTCCTGTTATGTAAAGCCCTGGGAATTTCTCGTTAATCCTTTTTCTTATCTCCTTAACTATAGCCGAATGCCCCACATTATACTGGGGTATTGCCTTTTCATGCACATAGACCCTTGAAAACTCAGGCTCCACATCCAGGCCCATTATCTCTTTTAGCTCTGAAAGCACAGTGTCTATCAGTCTATGCTCCTCCTGCATGGCTATATCAGGCTGTCGCGCACCGCCAAGCATTGTTCTGAAAAGCACATATCCCTCTGGGGCACGGTTTGGAAAGATGCTTGAATCCCAGAGGGTACCGAGTATCCTTCTACCTTCAACCGAGGGCACAAGAAAGCCGAAACCGTTAATATCATACTCCACATCCTCAACCCTGAAACCAAGACAGACCACCGAAACCGGTGGATAGGGTATCCTCTGCATAAGACCGGAAATCTCAGGGTCAACTTCTTTAAATATCTTTTCAGCATCGTGGGCAGGGCAGGCAAGGACAACCTGTTCTGTCTCAAAGTCCTGACCATCCTCTGTGTAGATTTTATAGCTATTGCCTGTTCGGTCAATAGCTGTAACCCTCTTTGATGTAACAATCCTCTCACCAAGGGCCTCTTTAAGGGCATCTATAACCACACCCATACCATCACGAAAGGAAGTAAGCACACCACCTGGAGAGGGCCCAACCTTTTTTCCAGTCCTTTTGGCCTCCTTCTGGAGCCTTATCATCGCCCTTATGAGGCTACCATACTGTCTTTCCAGCTCATAAATCCTGGGAAAACAGCTCTTAAGGCTCAGTTTTTCTGCATCTCCAGCATAGATGCCTGATGCCATGGGGTCTATGAAGTATTCATAAACCTCTCTTCCGAGCCTCCTTGTGGCAAAGGAGGCAAGGCTTTCATCATCTTCCTTTCCTTTAGGTGCAAACAGTTCATATATAATGCGTCCCTTACCACAGGGTGTTAAAAGGCCTGAAAGGAAAAAGGCCTGGGGATTTTCTGGAAGTCTGTGAAGTTTACCTGCACGATAAATATAACGCTTTCTGGCTGCATCGTTACTTCTGAGGGGCTCAAGGGAAAGGGTCTTTATAAAATCAAAGGTGGTTGGTTTGTTATCTAAAAACCCATTAACACCACTTTCACATAGAAACCCTTCAGTTCTGTCTGTCCATATCTTACCACCTGGTCTTTCTCGGGCCTCAAGAACCTTTATGTCAAGGGTTTTGTCTTTTTTGTGTAAAAGGAAGGCAAGGGATAGTCCTGAGATACCACCACCTACTATGGTGATACTCATCTCAGGGATCTCCTTATTATATTTTTAAGGTAGTGTGGCTCCATCACCTTAATCTAATTATACCACCTTTTAGACATAATTGCTATATCTTAAATCGTCTGATAAATCTCCTGTCAATATAATCCTTGATAAAAAAGGCGATTTTTCCATTAAAAATCAAGCTGTTTTTCCAGAAAACACCTTTTCTTCCGCCCAGGTTAAAAACAAGTAAATAACTGCCACCGGGATTAAATTTCATAAGTGGTCCTCCCTCTGTGGCAGCAAGCAAATTATGAAAAAGCACTGGATTTTCCCTTACAGCATACACGCCTACCTTCTCAAGAGGGTTTGGTTTGAAATAAATACAGTCACCACCACCAAAGAGCTCGGGATGGGCAACAGACTGAAGATATTCATTTACTAAAAGCCCACCATCAGGCCCTACAGGAAGGCCTGATTTGATAAATAGTTCAGGTGGTTTTACCCCTGTTGACAGGAAAATGATGTCTGCTTTAATGGTATCTCCATTTTCAAGCACTATTTTATCATCCTCCACTTTCTTTGCCCTCACGCCCTCAATCACTTTTATCCCTCTTTCTCTAAAGGATTTAAACACAATACTCCTCACTCTTTCTGGAAATCTTTTCAGAAGCCTCTCACCTGCTACAATCTCTAATGAAGCATTAAGTCCCCTGGAATTAGTCAATGTCCAGGCACAGCCTACAACCTCCACAGCCGCAGGCCCACCACCAATCACAGCTATCCTGAGAGGGCTACCCTCTGGCCAGTTCATTATCCTCTGTCGTGCCCTGTAAAGATTGTATATTGGCTTAACTGTAAATACATCTTCTTTACCAGATAGATTTATTTCAGAAGAGACTATACTGCCTATGTTAAAAGAAACCACATCATAGCCAACCTTAGCACCTGACTGTAAAATCAATTCCCTTGACTTTGCTTTGACCTCAACTACTTTATCCTGGACAAATATACCACCAGCACTTTCAATCATTCCCTTTATATCAAACCCTATCTCTTCAAGAGCATAGTCACCTGCGAGCATGCCAGGGCCCATACCTGAATAGTAATGGTATGGTGAAGGGCTGATAAGTGTAACACTGTGCCCCCTCTTTATGAATTCGTCAGCCTGTCTTATCACTTCAAGATGGGCATGCCCACCACCAGCAAGAATTATCTTTTTCATAAAGATATATTAAACCATCTCAGAAAAGAATAAAAAGCTGACAGCCCTTCTTAATCAATTACATCTCCAAGCAAGATGATGTTATACTTAAGTAATAATGCTATCAATATCAAAAAGGAGATTCAATTGATTGACAAAAAGGAAATGGAAAAGAACTCAGGTTGCTGACCTTCTACTGGGCCTGCCAGTGTGCAGGACAGGATCAGTCAGGAGTCAGGAGTTAACAGTCAGGAGTCAACTTTCAACTGTCAACAGTCAACGGTCACAAGGGAGACCGAGCACTGCATGGTCTGTGGTGAGGCCCTTCAGTATCTTGATGCCTCTCGTCTTTTAAGGTGCCTTTACTGTGGAAGGGAAGAAGAAGGGTATATCCTATGCCCCAAAGGCCACTACATTTGTGAGCATTGCCACAATCAGGATGCAATGCGGATGATAGAGGATATTGCCCTTACCACAAGGGCAAAGGACCCAATAGAGATTGCTGAGTTGATGATGTCCTTTCCAGGGCTACCCATGCTTGGCTGCCACCATGCATACATTGCTGGCGGTGCCCTCATGGCTGCAATAAAAAACAGTGGCTCAAGGGGTATAACAAATGAAGACATAAAAGAGGTCTTCAGGAGGACAGAAAGACAGGCACACGGTGGTTACTGTGGACTTACAGGTGTATGCGGTATAGTGCCTGCCATTGGTGCGGTCTTTGGTGTGCTCACAGGTTCCAGATGCGGTAAGGATGAGGAACAAAGGGTTACCATGGAAGCAGTAACAAGACTCACAAAGGCAATAACTGAACTGACAGGACCAAGTTGTTGTAAGGCATATGT
>CAZIIE010000042.1:0-11178 GCA_964539375.1 uncultured Nitrospirota bacterium
AGCCAGCCCAGTTTGTCCTTTACTTCCTTTGCCTGGTCCTTTGCATCCATGATGTCAGCCTGCTGCTGCATCTGCTGGTTCTGCATCTCCTCCATCTGCTTCTTAAGCTGCTCAAGCTGACGGGAGAGGTCCTGAATCTTCTGCATCAGCTCTTCCTGGGAGAGGGCAAAGCTCGTGGCAGGAAGCATAAGGAGGAGGACAAGAATAAAGACCAAAAATCGTTTCATAGATGCACCTCCTTCCCCTAAAGCACCATGCCCCAGAGGATTTTGAAATTTAGCCAGTAAAACTGGCTTAGATATTGTTTCAGAGTTTCTAAACTATTTTCTGAAATTATATTACAAATAAACTGATATGTCAACAAAAAATTGACCCTGGTCAATTTTTCCTTTCAACAGAGCTCTTTTTTATAGCCTTTCTGGACAAAAAGGATAAAAAATTGTCTGAAAATGCTAAAATATTTGCATGCGGAAATACCTATATATACAGTTAGTCTTCTTTCTCATCCTCTTTTTTGCTGGAACCCTCCTTACCTACTTTAATCTAAACAAAATCAAAGACACCCTCCTTTATGTGGTAAATGCAAGTGAAAGTATGAGAGTGAGGGATACCCTTTTTCAGGATGTGGAGCTCTTTTCAAAGAGCCCAACCGTGGCAAATCTTTCCTCAATAAGGGATACCCTAAAAAAGTGCGATAAATGTCACCACCATGAGGAAGAGCTTGAAAAGATAAACAGTATAAAACAACTTTCCAACCTCTTAAAAGCAGACTCAGACAACAAAGCCCTTATTGAGAGACTCCATGAGCTGACCTTTGAGGCTGCAACAGCAGGAAAGGAGCTCGTGGTAACAAGGTCTCGAATAGCCATTAAAAAATCAAACAGTCTCTTTCTGTGCTTCTTTGGAACCACAGGGATATTGCTTGTGCTTTTCGGTATATTCAATTACTTTGTCTTTAACAGGGCAGAAAGGAATCTCAACAAGGTGATTGATGCAACCAGGGCTGTGTCGGAGGGCAAAAAAATCAAAAAAGACTATTTCAGCGGTGAATTCCTGGAAATCGGTAATGCCTTTGAACGGCTTCAGCAGGAATTGAAAATAAAGGAAGAGAAACTTATAAACTGGTCAAGACAGTGGCAGCTTGCCTTTGACTCAATAGATGAAATGATGTGCCTTTGCGACAGAAATGGCCTTGTTGTACTTGCAAACCGCTCCTTCAAAGAGTTCTTTGCTGACAGCTTTGAGGGAAAAAGTATCTATGACATCCTTTGCAAACACTTCAGCTGTGAAGATGACTGCACTGTCAGGGATGCCTTAAGAGAGGGTAAGGCCCGAGAGACAACCCTTACTGGCAATGGGCTGATACTTTCCGTAAAGGTCTACCCCCTTCATGACGAAAAGGCTGAGACCACTGGCTTTATTTGGGTGGGCAGGGATATTACCAAGGAGAGAGAGCTTGAGGAAAGGGCCTTTCAGTCTGAAAAACTGGTTGCCCTGGGAGAGCTGGTGGCAGGCATTGCCCATGAGATTAACAATCCCCTTTCTGTTGTTGTGGGCTATTCTGAGATAATGCTTCAGAACAACCAGCTTGACGAAAGGGACAGAAAGAGGCTTGACAAGATCTTTCAGTCAGCCACGAGGGCTGCAAACATCATATCAAACCTGCTTGATTTTGCAAGAAAGAGGGTTCCCGAGCAGACCGTACTGAACCTTAACAGCATCTCCGACCAGATTCTTGACCTCGTTGCCTATGAGCTCCGCTCTGATGGTATTAAGCTCGTTAAGGAATACGACCCTCAGCTACCTTCTATACTGGGCGATAAGACACAGGTGGGTCAGGTGCTTCTTAATCTGTTGAAAAATGCCCATGATGCTGTGGCAGAGGTGAGTCCTCCCCGTGAAATAACCGTAAGGACCTACCATGATGATAGGCATGTCTATATTGATATAATTGACAATGGAACAGGAATCCCTGAAGAAAACCTGAGCAGGGTGTTTGAGCCCTTTTTTACAACAAAGGATGTGGGAAAGGGCACAGGCCTTGGTCTTTCCATCACCTATTCAATCGTAAAGGCCCACGGTGGTGATATAATTATAAAAAACAGGCCTGAAGGTGGTATAATAGTTAAGATTTCATTTCCAAGAGGGGATACAGCCTAAAAAAGAGGGCAAAATGGAGCAACAATTAGTTCTAATCATTGATGACGACCCTGATGTGGCTGAAGTCCTTTCTACCTATATCAGGGAACTCGGTTATGAAACCCATGTTACTGACAGTAGCAAGAAAGCTCTTGAGCTCATTGATGAAAACAGCTACTTCGCGGTATTCAGCGACTGGAAGATGCCCGACATGAAGGGAGATGAGCTTTTAAGAGAGGTAAAAAATAGAAACCCTGAGCTTGCGAGCCGCTTTACCCTCATAACAGGCGCTGTCGTTGACGATGAGACGGAGAATAAACTCCTTGCCTCTGGTGCTGTGCTATTGAAAAAACCCTTCAGGCTTGAACAGATAAAAAACACCTTAGATGAATTTAAAAAATGAACTCCCAGGAATTCATACCCTTTTTAAAGGACCTCCTGAAAAAGAAGACACGAAACTCTCTTAGCATCAAACTCATCCTTGCAATTGGCACCCTGGTGCTTATAGGCAGTGGCTTTTTCTGGTATATGATAATCATCAGAGGTGAGCAGGAATTCCTCAGCCTCTCCCTTTCCCATTACTCTGGCATCACAGAGATGATAGAAAGAACCCTTGAAAAGGGTATGCTCCGTAACGATACCGATGAAATAAAGACCGCTCTAAACCGATTGATTGGTATAGCTGACATAAAGGAGATTAACATCTACAGCCACCCTGAAGGGCTCGTGAAGTTTTCATCAAAGACCAGCCTAATAAACAGCTCAGCTAATCGGTCATCACCTGCCTGTCTCAGCTGTCACAAACAGGGCAGCACAACCAATAAGCCTGACTGGATAAAAGAAAAAAGGGATGGAAGCCCCTTTGTCTCTCTTTCAATTCCCATCCTTAACAGACCCCAATGCTTCAACGCCTCCTGCCATGTGCATCCACCGGAGAAAAAGCTCATAGGTGTGCTTCAGACAGGGTTTTCCCTCAAGGCCCTTGATGAAAGGATGAAGGAGCAGAAGATAATTACCCTTTTATCAGGTGGTATATTCACCCTTTTTTTCTGTGTAATCCTCTGTATTGTGCTATGGAGGTTAGTGGTGGGACCCCTTTACATCCTTGCCGATGGTCTTCAGCGGGTCTCCAGGGGAGAGCTTGACTTCCAGATTGAGCTTGACCGAAAGGACGAAATGGGCATGCTTGCCCGAGCCTTTAACAGTATGACAAGGGAGCTGAAGACATCCCGTCAGCGCCTTGAAAACTGGGCAAAGGAGCTTGAACAGGAGGTGGCAAAAAAGACCGAGGAGATTAAAAAGGGACAGGAACAGCTTGTTCACACCGAGAAGCTGGCATCCCTTGGAAGGATGGCAGCAGGTGTTGCCCATGAGTTGAACAGCCCCCTTACAGGCATAGTAACCTTTGCCCATCTGATGCTCAAACGCCTGCCACCGGAAAACAAGATGGACAGAGAAGACCTTGAGGTGATAATAGAGCAGGCAGAAAGGTGTTCAAAGATTATCAAGGGGCTTCTTGGCTTTTCCAGGGCGCTTCCCTCGGAAAAGACCGATGTTAATATAAACAATGTTATAAGCCACACAGTGGGGATAGTCAGAAATCAGGCAAAGTTTCACAATGTAAAGATAAAGACTGAACTGACACCAAACCTTCCTGACATAAGGGGTGATGCATCCCAGCTTGAGCAGGTCTTTATGAACCTCCTCATAAATGCAGCCGATGCCATGAACGACCGTGGAAGCATAACCATAGCTACCAGGATTACCAATGTGGATGGTAATGACTATGTTGAGATAGAGTTCACCGACACCGGCCCGGGTATTCCTGAGGAATATATGGACCGCCTCTTTGAACCCTTCTTTACAACCAAACCTCCTGGCAAGGGCACTGGTTTAGGCTTATCCGTCAGTCATGGTATAGTGAAAAAGCATGGAGGCCACATAAGGGTAAAAAGCACTCCTGGAAAGGGAACCACCTTTCTTATCAGACTGCCTGTTCCCTCAGAAAAACAGACCGAGCTATGAAGGAAAAGGTCCTTATCGTTGATGATGAAGCCATTGTCAGGGATGCCTGTAAAAGGATTCTTGAGCCTCTGAAGATAGAGTTATTTGAAAGCGATACCGCAATGTCAGCCTTCAGGGTCCTTGATGATGAGGATATTGACCTTGTGCTTACTGACCTGAGGTTGCCTGACCTTAACGGCATAGAGGTGCTTCGCCAGATAAAGGAGCGTGACCCCTACAAAGAGGTCATCATAATCACAGGGCATGGCACTGTAAACACTGCTGTGGAGGCGATGAAACTTGGCGCCTATGATTATATTGAAAAACCCTTCAGGCCTGAGGAGCTTACCGCACTTGTGCTGAAGGCACTGGAGCGCAGGAGGCTAAGAAAGGAAAACCTCTCGCTTAAAAAAAACCTTGCCAACCAGTACATAAAAAACATAGTGGGCACCTCAAGGGCAATGGAGCAGGTCTACAGGCTGATAAGCACAGTTGCACCAACCTCCTCCACTGTGCTAATCACTGGAGAAAGCGGCACTGGAAAGGAGCTTGTTGCCCGTGCAATACACTTCAACAGCCCCAGAAAGGACGCCCCCTTTGTGGTTCTTGACTGTGGTCTTATACCTGGTGAACTCTTAGAGGCAGAGCTCTTTGGTTACAGAAAGGGTGCCTTTACAGGTGCAACAGAAAACCGTCAGGGTCTTCTTGCTGAGGCTGACAGGGGAACCCTTTTTCTTGACGAGATATCAAACCTTCCTGCAGAGCTGCAGTCAAAGCTCTTAAGACTGCTTCAGGAAAAGGAATACCGCCCCATTGGGGCAAACAAAAGCATAAGGGTTGACATCAGGGTGATTGCTGCCACCAACCGTGACCTCAGAGAGATGGTCAGAGAGGGAAGGTTCAGAGAAGACCTCTTTTACAGGCTTAACATATTTCCCATCCACATACCGCCACTGAGGCAGCGTAAAGAGGACATCCCCCTTCTTGCAAATCACTTTCTGAGGAAGTACTCCTCTGAGCTTGGAAAGGATGTCAGGTCAATAAGTGTTGAGGCAATGAGAAGGCTCATAGAGTATGACTGGCCTGGCAATGTAAGGGAGCTTGAAAATACAATCCAGAGGGCAATACTACTTGCTGAAGGGGATGTCATAGGGCCAGAGGTGATTGACCTTCCTGAGGAAAGGCCCTCAAGGAAGGTCCCTGAAAACCTGGATGAACTTAAAAGGGTAAAGAAACAGCTGAGAAAAGAGGCAATTGCTGAGGTGGAGCGACTTTTCATCCTAAATGCCCTTGAGAGAAACAGCTGGAACATCTCCCGAGCCTCAAAGGATGTGGGAATGCAGAGGACCAATTTTCATGCCCTTATGAAAAAGTATAATATAAAAAAGCCTGTTAAAAGGAGTTAGTATGTTAAAGAGCTATGTAGCTGACCTCCATATCCATACCTGCCTTTCTCCCTGTGCTGCCATTGATATGACGCCAAAGAGGATAATCAAAAGGGCTGTTGAGCAGGGGCTTCAGATAATAGCAGTTACAGACCATAACTCGGTAGAAAACTTCCCCGCCCTTAAAGAGCTGGCAAAGGAAATAACCGTTTTGCCAGGAATGGAGGTCACCACCCGAGAGGAGGTCCACCTGCTTGCTCTTATGCCTGATTACGAAAGTGCAGTTCAGCTACAGGAGCTCATCTACAGATATCTACCTGTCACAAAGAATAGCCGCATTTCCTTTGAACAGATGGTTGTTAATGCTGAGGGACAGCTACTTCATTTTAACGAACGCTCTCTAATTGAACCGGTAGACCTGGGCCTTGATGAAATGGTTGATTTTATCCACTCCCTTGGTGGTCTTGCTATACCCTCCCATATTGATAGAGAGCTTTATGGCATCCTTTACGGCCTTGGCAGGATACCTGAGGAGATACCCTTTGATGGCCTGGAAATATCCTACAGGACACCTCCTGAAAGGGCAAAGAGCCTCTATGCAGAATACTCCCACCTTCCCTGGCTCTGGTCATCTGATGCCCATCAGCTGGAGCAGATTGGCAGAGCAAGGAGCAGGTTTTTACTAAAAGAGCCATCCCTTGAAGAACTATCCCTTGCCTTAAAGGCTCAAGGGGGGAGAAAGATAATCATCTGAAAGGAGGCCTGTTTATGGGAGAAAGGGTTCTGGTAATAGACGATGAGGCAATAGTAAGGGTGAGCTGTGAAAGGGTTCTCAGGCCTGAAGGGTTTGATGTGGTGGTTACATCAAGGGGGGACGAGGCAATAAAGCTGCTTGAGAAGGAAAGGTTTGATGTGGTGCTTACTGACCTCAAAATGCCCGACATGGATGGTCTTGAGGTACTAAAAACCATCAAGCAGCGATGGCCAGAGATTCAGGTGATAATCATTACCGGTTATGGCACAATAAGCACCGCTGTGCAGGCAATAAAACACGGAGCCTACGAATACATAGAAAAGCCCTTCACACCCGAGGACATTTTAAAGGTGGTAAAAGAGGCACTGAGGGAAGGGAAGTCTTAGGTTCTGATGTGTTAAAATATCAATTAGCCCTGCCTTAATGTCCCATCCTGTCCTAAAAAGGACAGGGCTTATTAAAACCACCTTTTATTAGCAGGGTGCTTTTTAAGAGTGGTTAAAAATAAAGAAATAAGACCATTATGCTTTGAAGGAGTGTGCTGGAGGCAATGGACAACAATACCAAGGCTATAGCCGCAGATATTGGTGGAACTAACCTGAGGGTTGCCCTGGTTGGTTCTGATGGCAGAGTGCTTGAAAAGAGAAAAAGGTCATCCCATGAGGGAGACCTGACCGATAACCTTATTGAGCTTGTCTCAGAGCTGATAGACGATGGGGTTGCTGGCATTGGAATAGCAGTAGCTGGGGTTGTTGACAGAAAAAACAGAACCGTCATCCATTCACCAAACCTTGAAGAGGCTGAAGGAAAGGACTTTGTCAATGCCCTTGAAAGAAGATTTTCTCTGCCTGTTTATATAGAAAACGATGCAAATGCTGCAGCCCTTGGAGAGCACTGGGCAGGTGCGGGAAAGGACATAGAAAGCTTTGTCATGCTAACCCTTGGAACAGGCATAGGTGGTGCAGTGGTGCACAGGGGAAGACTGCTTGATATGGCGGCAGAGCTTGGTCATATCACTGTTGAGGCCGATGGGATAAGATGTCTTTGTGGAAACAATGGCTGCCTTGAATCCTATGCCTCAGCAAGGGCAATGGTTACAAGGGTGGTTGAGGCCCTTGAGGAAGGCGAGGAAAGCCTGCTCAGGCAATGCTGTGAAGGAAACATCTACAAGATAACCTCCGAGGACATATATAACTATGCTCTTGAGGGCGATGGCCTGGCAAGGGAAACACTGAAAACTGCTGGAAGATACCTCGGAGTGGGCATTGCCTCTTTAGTTAATATCTTCAGCCCCGAGGCAGTAATAATAGGAGGCGGTCTTATTGGTGCCTGGAACATACTTGTTGAAGAGGCAAAAAGGGAGGCACAAAAACGTGCCTTTGAAAGCCTTATAAAGGATGTAGAATTCCTGCCAGCCAGCCTTGGCGACGATGCAGGTCTGGTAGGCGCAGCATCAATAATACTTAAAAACTCTAAATCCTAATTTCTAAGCACTAATAAATAGGCTTTTAAATCATAATTAAAAACATCTTTTACTTTTTGAATAATTGATGATTTAGAATTTGTTTAGAATTTAGAGTTTGATTTTTAGAATTTAGAATATGAAGCATATCAGGAACTTCTCCATAATTGCCCATATTGACCACGGCAAGTCAACCCTTGCTGACCGGTTGCTTGAGTTCACAGGCACCCTGTCTGAAAGGGAGATGACCGAACAGGTGCTTGACTCAATGGACCTGGAGCGTGAAAGAGGCATAACCATAAAGGCTCATGCCGTAAGGCTCACTTACAGGGCTGATGATGGAAAGGAATATATACTGAATCTCATAGATACCCCTGGCCATGTGGACTTTTCCTATGAGGTATCCCGAAGCCTTGCATCCTGTGAGGGAGCGCTCCTTGTGGTTGATGCCACACAGGGTGTGGAGG
This sequence comes from uncultured Nitrospirota bacterium, assembly GCA_964539375.1. Classification (GTDB taxonomy): domain Bacteria; phylum Nitrospirota; class Thermodesulfovibrionia; order Thermodesulfovibrionales; family JdFR-85; genus JAADIE01. The sequence goes on from CAZIIE010000042.1 coordinate 8,212, forward strand.
CCCAGACCCTTGCCAATGCCTATCTCGCCATTGAGAACGACCTTGAACTCATACCTGTGATAAACAAGATAGACCTTCCACAGGCTGACCCTGAACGGATCAAGGAACAGATAGAAGATGTGGTTGGCCTTGACTGCTCAGAGGCCATACTGGCATCTGCAAAGACAGGGCTTGGCACAAAGGAGATTCTGGAGGCTATTGTAAAAAAGATACCACCTCCAGAGGGTTCCTATGATAAACCCCTCAAGGCACTTATATTTGATTCCTGGTTTGACAACTACCGTGGTGTAGTTGCCCTTGTCAGGCTCTTTGATGGAAAGGTGAGTCAGGGGCAGAAGATCAGGGTTATGTCAACTGGTAAAGAGTATGAGGTTTCCGAGGTGGGGGTGTTTACACCTAAGATGATAAAGACCGATTCCCTGAAGGCTGGCGAGGTCGGATACATTATTGCAGGGATTAAGAATGTGAGGGACACAAAGGTGGGTGATACAATCACCGATGCTGAAAACCCCGCTCCAGAGCCCTGCCCTGGCTATAAAGAGGTCAAGCCCATGGTCTTCTGCGGCTTTTACCCTGTTGAGACAGCCCAGTATGAAGACCTGAAGGATGCCCTTGAAAAGTTACGCCTGAACGACAGCTCCTTCAGCTTTGAGCAGGAAAGCTCCTCAGCCCTTGGCTTTGGCTTCAGATGCGGCTTTCTGGGCCTTCTCCACATGGAGATAATAAAGGAAAGGATAGAGCGGGAGTTTGGCATCAACATTATCACCACAGCCCCAACCGTTATTTACAGGGTGACCGATGAGAAAGGTCAGGTGCACCTGATAGATAACCCTTCAAAGATGCCAAAAAGGCCACTGAGTATAGAGGAGCCCTTTGTTAAGGCCTCTATATTTGTCCCCCAGGAGTTTATAGGCAATGTTCTTAACCTATGTCAGGAAAAAAGAGGCATTCAGAAGGCCTTTCATTATATAAGTAAAGACAGGATAATGGTAGAGTATGAGCTACCCCTCAGTGAGATACTCTGGGACTTCTATGACAGGCTCAAGTCCCTGACAAGGGGATATGCATCGCTGGATTATGAGTTCATCGGCTACAGGGCCTCTGACCTGGTAAAGCTGGATATACTGCTTAATGGCGAAGCAGTGGATGCTTTGAGTATAATAGTGCACAGAGAAAACGCCTACTATCGGGGAAGAGAGATAACCGAGAGGCTCAGGAAGGTTATACCGAGACAGCTCTTTGAGGTTGCCATACAGGCTGCCATTGGTTCAAAGGTGATTGCAAGGGAGACCGTAAAGCCCCTCAGGAAGGATGTCCTTGCTAAGTGCTATGGTGGTGATGTTACCCGTAAGAGGAAACTACTTGAAAAACAGAAGGAGGGCAAGAAAAGGATGAAACAGCTTGGAAGGATTGAGGTGCCCCAGGAGGCCTTTCTAACGGTGCTTGGGGTGAAGGAATGAAGGGTGGAAAAAGCAAATTCAGGGAGTATGCAGAGGCACTGATTACCGCACTAATACTTGCCCTTATCATCAGGGCCTATGTGGTGCAGGCCTTCAAGATACCCTCGGGCTCAATGATTCCGACCCTTTTGGTGGGAGACCACCTGCTGGTTGCAAAATTTATATACGGAACAAAGCTTCCCTTTTCTGACAAAAGGGTGCTTGTTTTCAGAAAACCCCAAAGAGGTGATATAATTGTATTTAAATACCCGAAGGACCCTTCAAGGGACTTTATCAAGAGGGTTATCGGTGTGGGTGGTGATGTGGTGGAAGGCAGAAACAAGGTGGTCTATGTAAACGGAAAACCCCTTAACGAGCCCTATGTTCAGCATACTGACAATGACATCAGGCCCGTTGGTATGGATGTCAGGGATAATTTTGGACCAATCTATGTGCCCAGGGGTAAGCTCTTTGTTATGGGAGACAACCGTGATATGAGCTATGACAGCCGATACTGGGGCTTTGTTGACCTTAATGATGTAAAGGGAAAGGCCTTTATAATCTACTGGTCCTGGGACAGCAAAAGACACCTTCCAAGACTTGGCAGGATTGGTAAACTTATACACTGAAAAGAACTATGTCAAACCGAGGTGGCATAAGGCCCTATATTTGCATTCTGCTGCTTCTTATATCTGCCTATGTGGGCTATAAGTTTGCCATACCCTATTACAGATATGCTGCCCTGAAGTCTGACGCTGTGGCAATTGCACGCTTAAGTTACAACTCCCCGGAGAAATACAGGGAGCTTTTCTATGACAGGGCTGTCACACTTCATGTGCCCATAGAACCCTCGGATATCTATGTATCAATCCAGAACAACAGGGTTAACATAGCCACCTCATGGTCTGAAACGATTGACTTCATGGGCTTTTATCAGTATGAGCTCAACTTTGACATTGATGTTGAGGAGTGACAATGTTCACTGGAATCGTGGTTGAGATGGGCACTGTGGAAGGGATTGCTCAAAAAGGAGATGTGACAACCCTGAAGATAAGGGCTGAAAGGGTAAGTGACACTGCAAAGATTGGTGACAGCATCTCAGTCAACGGAACCTGTCTAACTGTAACCGAGACAGATGGAGAGCTATTGAGTTTTGACCTCTCAAGAGAGACCATGAAGACCACTAATCTGGGTGAACTCAAAAAGGGCTCAAAGGTAAACCTGGAGCCTGCCCTTAAGCCAACCGACCCCCTGGGTGGTCATATAGTTACAGGCCATATTGATGGGGTGGGAAGGATAAGAAGAAAGACAGACCTCGGGCAGACCATTGAGATTGAGATAGAGGCTGAGGAGGATGTGCTAAAATATCTTGTCAAAAAGGGCTCTGTGGCTGTTGATGGTATCAGTCTTACCGTGGTTGATGTCCTTGATGACTCCTTTAAGGTGGTTATAATTCCCCACACCGCAGCAGTAACCACAATCGGTATTAAAAAAACAAATGATACCGTTAATATTGAAACTGATATAA
>CAZIIE010000043.1:0-11095 GCA_964539375.1 uncultured Nitrospirota bacterium
AAAACTAAACACTCAACACTAAACACTCAACACTCAACACTCAACATTCAACACTTAAACTCCTATTCCCTATAGCCTATAGCCTGTTTTCCCCCTTCACCTCTTCACCGATTAACCGATTAACCTATTAACCTATTAACCTATTAACCTCTAAACCAATATACCGTTTTTCAGTATTTAGATATTAGTGCTTAGAATTTGCCTTCTTAAACGCCTCTGCTCTTATTTAGCTACTACACCACTATACCAATATACCACTATACCAATATACCACTATACCAATATACCAATATACCATCCTTATGGATTTATCGTTATATACAGATATCCACCGTTACGATAGACCAGTATCAGCACACTTTCATCCCTACCGATCTTTGATACCACTCTGTCATAGTCGTCGGTATTCTTTATCTCTTCCCGGTTAATCTCCTGAATCACATCGTTACGCCTCAGTGCCTCAGAGGCTGGGCTGTCCTCCTCAATATTGGTGACAAGCACACCCTCAACCTTTTCAGGGATGTCAAGCCTCTCCTTAAGCTCAGGTGTGAGGTTCTGGACATAGACACCCCTAAGCACATTATCTCTATAACTGCGACGGGCCTCCAATTTTTCAGGGTATTCGCCGAGCACAACCGTAAGTATCTTTTCTTCGCCCTCTCTCACCACCTTAACCATCACCTGCTTTCCAGGAGGTGTGTTGGCAACCATGTTTCTAAGGGAGGTTGAGTCCTTTACAGGTTTACCGTCAAACTCAACAATAAGGTCTCCCCGTTTAAAGCCTGCCTTGTCTGCAGGGCTGTCTTCTACAACATCGGTGACGAGAGAGCCCTCGGTTTCCTTGATATTAAAGTGCTTAGCCAGTTCAGGGGTGAGGTCCTGAATGGTCACACCAAGCCAGCCACGGATTACCTTACCATAGCTGATGATACTGTTCATCACAGCCCTTGCCATGTTTGATGGAATGGCAAAGCCTATGCCCATGTAGCCACCACTGGTAGAAAATATGGCTGTGTTAATACCCACAAGCTCACCCTTAATGTTTACAAGGGCACCTCCTGAGTTTCCAGGGTTAATAGCAGCGTCGGTCTGAATGAAGTCCTCATAATCGGTAATCCCCACATGGGAGCGCCCTTTTGCACTAACAATTCCCATGGTGATGGTATGGCTCAGTCCAAAGGGATTTCCAATGGCAAGCACCACCTCTCCAACCCTCAGCCTGTCTGAATTGCCGATCTTTATTGCAGGCAGGTCTTTGGCATCAATCTTTATTACAGCAATGTCAGTTTTGGGGTCAGTGCCTATAACCTTGCCATCAAACTCGCGGCGGTCATAAAGTTTAACCTTTATCTCGTCGGCATCTTTAACAACATGGTTATTGGTAAGGATATATCCGTCGGTGGTAACTATGACACCAGAGCCAAGGGAGGATGATTTGTATTTCCTCTTATGTCCAAAGGGGTTTTCACCACCAAAGAACCTTCTGAAAAAGGGGTCTTCAAAGAAATCTCTGAAGGGGTTATCCCTCAGGGTTACAGTCTTGGTGGTGGAGATGTTCACAACCGAGGGCTTGACTGTCTCTGCAACCTCTGAGAGGGATCTGTTAAATCGCTCAAGAAACTCTGTGGTTGAGGATGAGATGCCGGTGTCCTCGGCAAGCAGCACCTGCTGGACATCCATCCTTGATGATATAACAAGCCCTGTAATAACACCTAAAATAACCAGAAAAATGCCAAGTATAAGTCCCTTTTTAGACATCTCTATCACCTCACTTATGGATTTTTTAAGGATTCCCTATTATTATAGCAAAACTAAAGCCTCTGCCACTCCTGGGGCATGAATAGACGCTCATAGGTCATGAGGGCGTAACGGTCGGTCATGCCTGCTATGAAGTCACAGACAATGCGATGGCGGTCGTTTTCATCCTCAATGTGGATGTCCTCTCTGAGTTCACGGGTGTGTTCAAGATAGTATTCATAAAGGTCTTTGAGCACCTTTTCAGCCTTTTTAAACTCCCTTTTTATCTGTTCACTTTCATAAACCCTCTCAAACAGAAAGTCCCTGAGCCTGTAAATTGCCTCTGAGACCTCTTTGCTCATGTTTATCTGTTTGTAGTCTGCCTCAATGGTTGCCCTGATTACATCCTTTACCATGGTGTCAATCCTCTTTGAATACCTCTCGCCGATAACCTGAACCACATCTCTGGGTATGTCCTGTCTTTTTATAACTCCTGCCCTGATTGCATCATCAAGGTCATGGTTTATGTAGGCTATGATGTCAGATACCCTCACAACCTGCCCCTCAAGGGTCTGAGCAAGATGTCTTCCGTCCTTTGGGATTATCTCGCCTTTTCCCTTTGAGTGGGTCACGATGCCGTTTCGTACCTCCTGGGTGAGATTAAGACCCCTTCCGTCCCTCTCAAGGATATCCACCACCCTGAGGCTCTGTTTGTAGTGGTCAAAGCCTCCTGGATGAATCTCTCTGAGAACTGCCTCTCCAGCATGACCAAAGGGGGTGTGTCCGAGGTCGTGTCCGAGGGCGATTGCCTCGGTAAGGTCTTCGTTCAGCCTCAGCGCCCTTGAGATGGTGCGGGCAATCTGGGAGACCTCAAGCACATGGGTAAGGCGGGTCCGGTAATGGTCACCTTTAGGTGCGAGGAAGACCTGGGTCTTGTGCTTCAGTCTGCGGAAGGCTTTGCTGTGGATAATCCTGTCGCGGTCGCGCTGAAAACAGGTTCTTATCTCGCCTTCCCTTTCAGGTTTGAGTCTCCCTTTTGAATTTGAGCTGAGGGTGGCCTTTGGATGAAGAAAACGGCTTTCATACTCTTCAGTCTGTTTACGGATGGTCATCTGAGATAGTTTTAATTTTACTCCCTACCCCCTACCCCCTGTCTTTATCATGGTGCCGAAGGGGGGATTCGAACCCCCACGGGTTGCCCCACACGCCCCTCAAGCGTGCGTGTCTACCAATTCCACCACTTCGGCAGTGTATAATATTATTAAAAATAGCTGGCTCTTCTGTCAATAAAAAATGTATAAAGTCCTCCTTATAAATCCCTGGGTCTATGACTTTGCCGCTGTTAATATGTGGTCAAGACCCCTTGGCCTGCTAAAGGTAGCCGAGTATATGAGCGGTTTTGAGGTAGAGCTCCATTTTATAGACTGTATGGATGCAATAAAAAAAACAAAGCCCTTTGGTATGGCCAAATACCCAAAAACCATACTTCCAACCCCTGAGCCCCTTAAGGACATTAAAAGGCGTTACGGCAGATATGGAATAGGTATTGATGAGTTCCAGAGGAGGCTTGAGGAGATAGGGGAGGTTGACCTTATATTTATCACCTCTATAATGACCTACTGGTATCCAGGGGTGGTTGAGGCTGTCAGGTTATGTAAAAAGCACCATCCCTCAACTCCTGTGGTGGTCGGTGGCATATACGCAAGCCTCTGTTATGACCATGCAACAAAGCACACAGGGGCTGACTTTGTTTACAGGGGGAGGGTTAATGATTCAATCCTTTCCATTATAGAGGGTTTTGGCATTAAACTAAAAAGAAGGAAAGGCCTTACACCCTACTACAGACTTCCTTTTTACAAAAGGACAGTGTACTCACCGATTTTAACCTCCGAGGGATGCCCCTTTAGATGTGCCTACTGTGCCTCGGCTGTACTATGGGATGGTTTCAGTCAGAGGGAGCCCGATGATGTAATCAGGGAGATAGAGTATTTACACAGAAGGGGAGTAAAAGACATAGCCTTTTATGATGATGCCCTTCTCGTAGGAAGTGATACCCATCTCAAGCCAATCTTAAGGGAGATTATAGGTCGGGGCTTCAATCTGAGGTTTCATACCCCTAACGGTATTCATGCAAGGTTTATTGATGAAGAGACTGCCCATCTGATGAAAAGGGCAGGTTTTGTAACCCTGAGGCTCAGCCTTGAGACTGTTAATCCCCTGAGACAGGCTTCAACAGGTGGTAAGGTTTATAATGATGAGTTCGCACAATCGGTGAATATACTCAAAGGGGCTGGCTTTCGGAAAGAACATATTGGTGTCTACCTCATGTATGGACTGCCAGGCCAGGAGCTAAAGGAGGTTAAGGAGGGTGTGGAGTTCCTGATGGGCCTTCAGGTAAGGGTTCATCTGGCAGAGTTTTCACCCATACCTGGAACAGGCTGCTGGGAAGAACTGGTAAAAAAGGGGGTACTCACCGAGGATTTAGACCCCCTTCTTACCAATAACACGGTCTTTTCTCTGCTCTTTTGCGATTATTCCCTCTCAGAGCTAAGAATGCTGAAAAGCCAGGTTTCTGAGTATAACAGGCTCTGACCGTTCCTATTTCCCAAAGGGACATACAGGGTAATGGCAGCTTTTACAGTTCAGACAGAGCCCACCGTGACCCATCTCGGCAAGCTCCTCTCTACCTATATGCTCACCTGCAAGTATCCTTGGCAGAACCAGATCAAATATGGTTGTGCGGTGATACATCCCGCAGGCTGGAATGCCGAGGATCGGAATTAGTGTTGAGTGTTGAGTGTTGGGTGTTGAGTTATTCTCTACTGATTCCGAATTGCTGAGTCCTGACCGCTCTAAATAGGCAATTAGGAACATTGCGCCTGGAAGCACCGCTGAGCCATAGTGCATCTCCTTCACACCGAGTTCACGGATGGCAAAGCGGGTTACATCATCAGGGTCAACAGACATACCACCGGTGGTAATAAGAAGGTCTGCTCCAGCCTGAAGGAGCTCCTCAAGCCGTGACTTTATATGGGAGGAATCATCAGGAGCATAATAAACTCCAACAATTTTACCGCCAAACTGATGAACCTTTTTCTCTATTATGGGCCTGAAGGCATCCTTTATGCGTCCATAATAGACCTCGTTACCGGTGATTACCACCCCTGCTCTTGGTTTTCGGAGTTCTTTTACCTCTATTACACCTGAAGCAGATGAGGCAGGGTCTTTCCTCTGAACCCTTTTTATTGCCTCTTCCACCACTGCCTTCTTTACCACAAGGGGTATTGCCCTTGTGCCTGCCACCACCTGACCTGCCCTGACCACAGTGTTGTTGTGAAGGGTTGCACACATGACATCGCCGAGCATATTAAAGGCCTTTAGCCTTTCATGGTCAACCTTAAGAAGGCCATCCCTGCAGGCAAGGAGGTTGATCTTTCCCTCCTTTGGCTCTCCCTCAATCATCACACCCTCTCCTGTCAGGGCACTGGCAAGTCTGTAGGCTGCATCGTTTTCATGGAGTTCATCACTGCCTATGTTCAGCACATAGAGGTGTTCCTTTCCAAGCCTTCTAAGATGTTCCACATCCTCCTGTCTGATTATATGCCCCTTTCTGAAGGCGCGCCCCTTAAACTCCCCTGGTCTTATCTCTGTAATGTCATGGGCAAGGACCATTCCAATTGCTTCATTCACAGGGATAGTCCTTAACAGGGTTGGATTGTTGTTTTGTGCATCACACATGGCCTGCCTCCTTTGACCAGGGTTTAGGATTCTTTATCAAATATCTCCTTAAACTTCCTGTTTGCGTATCTTCGGATATTGTCCTCAAGCTCCCCATATCTCTTAAGAAACTGCCTTGCCTCCTCGGTCAGCTCAGCTCCACCTCCATCTTTTCCACCAACACGCCTGTTTACGAGCTTTATTCCGAGCCTTTCTTCCATTGCCTTTATATAACTCCAGGCCTTCCTGTAGGTGATGTTTATCTCCTTTGCTGCTCTGTTAATGGAGCCATACCTGTCTATTGCCTCAAGGAGAAATCTTCTACCCCTTCCAAAAACAGGCTCTCCCTTAACCTCTATCCAGACCTTTGATTTAATCTTCATGTTTTTCGTTATAGCAAATTTGCATAACGAAATGCAAAATTTTTTAAATCTGGCTGGAGATACTTATATAATCAAATCAGAACAAGTGTCCTGATAGGAAAAAAGCACGCCCTTTAGGTGCTCTCAATTAACAGCCTGAAAACCCCTTTTAACTTGAACCGCCTGGTCATCGGCATAGAGAATTATCCCTTCAGGGTCAATAAAGAGGTTCAGCTTCCTTGCCTCAGGAAGAGAAAAGATGTGGACAATGACACGGATAATTATTATAATAAAAACAGGTAGAAATGGAGTTTATTGATAAGACAAAAGAGGAGAGCCTCTCCCCGAGGATAGGGGATTTGACTGGAACAATTCTCCCTGTCCCTTTGCTTAATATTTAAATGGGGTGGTAACCAAATGTATCTTTCTTTTTTTAATTTGAAGGATAAGCCCTTCTCAAACACCTTTCAGAGAAACTTTCTCTATCTTAACGAGTACAACCGTCTGTTGTTAAGGTCCCTTATTGAGGACCTTGACAGGTTTAACCTCCACCTCGTTATGGGTGAGGCTGGCTCAGGTAAGACAACCCTTATAAAGAGGTTTCTTGAGAGCATGCCATCCCAGATTAAATGTATAAAGATAAACTACATAGCCCATGATGAAAGCGATTTTATAAGGTTTATTGCCCTGGAGCTCGGCCTTAGCGGCAAAAGTAGCAGGACCGATGTTATCAAGGCAATCAATGCCCTTTCAGAGCAGTATGTAAGGGTGATACTTGTGGTTGACGATGCTGACAGGTTGACAGCGGGGGCACTGAAGATGCTTATAGATAGCACAGAGGAACTGAGGATGCAAAACTGCCCCTTTAACCTGATTCTTGTTGGTTTGACAGCTCTGAAGACATCCCTTGATGAGGAGGGACTTCTTGATGGTCTGGAGGGTTATTTCAGGACCTATTATGTATCAGGTATGCATAAGGCCGATATGGAGGAGTATATACGGTTCAGACTTGCGGTGGCTGGTTCAGAAGAAAGAGACCTCTTTGATAAAGCAGCCCTTGAAAGCATATTTAAGTATTCAAAGGGGCTTCCAAGGCTGATAAACATGATTTGTGAGGCATCCCTTTTGAATGCCTACCTGATGAATGAAAAAACAGTTACAGAGCAGACAGTCCAGAGGGCAATGAAAGACCTCCTGCTTGAAGAGGATTTCAGGATTGCCTCATTGAGCATACCAGTAAGCCCCATTGAAGAGAGTGCTCCGCCGATAGTGGAAACCGAAAAGGAAGGGGCTGAAACATCAACTTCAGCTGAAGAGGAGGCGTTGAAGGGTGTTATTGAGAGGGAGATTGCCACTAAGACCTACCATTCAAAGGAGGTGCTATCTTCAAGGGTTCTGGTCCTTGATACAAGTGCAAGGATGAGGATGCATTATGAAAACTACTTTACCCAGAAGGGCATAAGCTTCAGGGTCTTTAAGGAGTTTAACCAGCTCTTTTCCTTCCTCAGGGAGGAGACAAAGCCTGCCATTGACATACTTGTTCTTGACTCAGAGTATCTTTTTATAAAGGGTGGGCTTGAGTCTCCTGAGGGTATGAAGGCCCTTGACATACTTTTGAAGGAATTTTCCTTTCTGCCAGTAATAGTAACATCCACACTTCCCCTTTCAGTTATTAGAAATAAACTTTTACAGAAGGGGCTTGCCTATTTTGTCTGCAAGCCCGAGCTTAAAGAGATTGACCTCTCTGAGGTTAGAACGAGGCTTTCAGGTTTCTTCAGGGAGCTTGACCTTTTCAGAGAGTTCATTGAGAGGCAGTTTGACTCATTTTATAGGCGGGTTCTTCAAAATGACAGGGTCAAGTAGATGTTTGTCAGGTCACTGTTAGTTTGAGAGGGGAAAACGGACAGACTTTTACATAGGTTGGGAAAATAAAAACCATAGAGGAGGCGGGGAATGAATAATTCACAGAAAAAGATAGGGGAATTGCTCTTAGACCTCAATATACTTACCCTTGAAGAGCTTGAAAAGGCCCTTGAGGAACAAAAACGCACAGGCGAGAGGCTTGGGACGGTTCTTCTGAGGATGAAGCTCCTTTCTGAGGAGGACCTTGACTATCTGCTAAGCAGACAGCTTAATGTCCCGTCAATAAACCTTGAAAACTATAACCCCTCACCGGAACTCCTGTCCCTGATACCTGAGAAGGTAATTAAGAAATATAAGGTGCTTCCCATTCAGCTTGAGGGTAACACACTCACCGTTGCCACTGCAAACCCCAAGGACCTTATCCTGCTTGATGACCTTGCCTATGTGACAGGCTATAAGATAGCCCCTGTGGTAACGGCCATAAGCTCTCTGGAGCGGAAGATAGAAGAGCTTTTTGAAAGACCTGTTAGCTGGGAAGAGACCCTGAAGGTTGAGGAGGCGGAGGAGATAGAGTTTATAAAGGGTGACCAGGGAATCAAGGAAGAGGACCTTGAGGAGGCTCTCCAATCGGCTGAGGAGGCTCCTGTAATAAAGCTGGTAAACGCCATAGTGCTTGCTGCCATAGATGAGGGTGCAACCCATATTCATTTTGAGCCCCGAGAGGAACAGTATGAGATATTCATAAGGGTTGATGGAAAGCTAAAGCAGCTTGTGAAGCCCCCTGCAAATCTTCAGCAGAACATCATAAACAGGATAAAGATACTTAGCTCCATTGACATACTTAAGCGTTTTGTGCCCTCCGAGGGCTATTTCAGGGCAAAGGCTCGGGGTAAGTACTATGACATTGATGTTGCAACCATGCCTTCTCTTCATGGCGAGAGAATGGTACTTACCTTTCAGCAGCCCTTTGCCAAGGAGGAACTGAAGCTTGATAAACTTGGCTTTACCCCTCAGATGTTACACAACTACAAGAGGCTCATCACCTCAAACAGGGGCTTTATCATGGTGACCGGTCCTTCAGACAGTGGAAAGAGTTCCACCATTTATGCCTCCTTAAACTACCTGAAAAGCCCTGACAAAAGCATATTCACCTATGAGCGAACCATAAAGAACAAGCTTCCTGGCATTACCCAGGGTGAACCCAATGAAAAGGCTGGCTTCAGCTATGAAAAGGGCCTACAGGCCCTTTTAAAACAGGACATTGATGTGCTTATGGTAGGTGAGATGCTGACCAGGGATGCCATAGTTCCAGTGTTACATGCTGCCCTTTCAAAGACCCTTGTCTTTGGCCGATTCCTCTCAAACGATACCCTTGGCGCCATCAATATGATGCTTGACATGGATGTTCCACCCTTTATGCTCTATTCAGCCCTGATAGCCATCCTTGGACAGCGTCTTGTAAGGAGGCTCTGTCAGAACTGTATAGAGGAGTATGACCCACCCGATGAGATTGCTGAGGAGATTTCACGCCTTACAGGTAACCGTTCACCAAAACTCTTCAGGAGTAAGGGTTGCCCTGCCTGTAGCCTTACAGGTTATAATCAGAGGATTGGACTTTTTGAGCTCATTGTTCCAAATAAAGAACTAAGGGATGCCATACTTGCCAGGGCAAGCCTTAATGAGCTAAAGGAGATAGCAAAGTCAATAAAATACACCACCTTCAGGGAGGATGGCCTGATTAAGGCCTCAGAAGGGCTTACCAGCTATGAGGAGGTGGTGAAGGCACTTTAGGAGGAGAGATGATAAGGTTTTTTGAAAAAGACCCCTACTCACCAATTCAGTATGTTTATGAGATAAGCGGAATACTCTATAAGACAAAGAGCCCCTATCAGGAGATAATGGTGGTTGAAAACCCTTACTTTGGCAGGATGCTGATACTTGATGGGGTTGTCCAGTTTACGGAAAGGGACGAGTTTTTCTATCACGAGATGCTGGTTCATGTGGCAATGCATGCCCATAGGGAGCCAAAAAAGGTGGTGGTAATAGGTGGTGGTGATGGAGGTGCTGTAAGGGAGGTTATGAAGCATGATTGTGTTGAAAAGCTCTATTTCGTGGAGATAGACAGGGAGGTCATAGAGACCTCAAAGAGATTTTTCCCCACCGTGTCCTGTGAGATTGACAATGAGAGGGTGGAGATAAAAAACATGGACGGGGCTGAATTTATCAAAAACCACAAGGGGGAGTTTGATGTGGTCATTGTTGACTCCACTGATATCATAGGCTTTGCAAAAAGCCTTTTTACTGTTGAGTTTTTCAAGGCTGTAAAGGAGGCACTGAAGGATGATGGTATGTTTGTAACCCTATCGGAGTCCCTCCATTTTCATAGAGAGATGGTTGTTGATATACAGAAGACCATGAGGCTTGTTTTTCCTGTGGTTGACCTCTACACAGCACCGATAGCCACCTATGCTGGAAACTGGTGGACCTTCTCAGCTGCATCAATGGGACCTTCCCTCCGACAGATAAGACGCCCCCTTGTTCAGAGCAGACGGTTCTACTCTGAGGAGATACACAGACAGTGTTTCCTTCCTGACAGTCTCTATGATGACCTAATAAACAACAGGCTTGATTGGTAACAGGGCTTTTTTGTATTATAACTGCCATCTATTCCCCTTGCGTCAATGTAACCCCTGCTGGTGGGGCTAACCATTAACAACACCATCATCAAGGATTTGACTTTTTTATAAGATTTATGATATGTTTTTAAGTTAAAATATATTTCTATCTCTGTCTTTTTATAGAGCCACCGTAGCTCAGTTGGTAGAGCAGCTGATTTGTAATCAGCGGGTCGGGGGTTCGAATCCCTTCGGTGGCTCCATATACAATTAAGCAGGGGATAAGCAGCAAGTAACAAGCAAAGGCAGTATATCTATAAGTGGCTTGGCAGGTGTGACTTGCTGTTTGTTGCATGAACGGAGAGGTTCCCGAGTGGCCAAAGGGGACGGGCTGTAAACCCGTTGGCTTAGCCTTCGGAGGTTCGAATCCTCCCCTCTCCACCATAACAGAAGTCAGAAATCAGAAGTCGGAGGTTGGAGGTCAGAAGACATCTGATATCCGACATCTGATTTCTGATTTCTGTAAGCGGGAATAGCTCAGTGGTAGAGCGTCGGCCTTCCAAGCCGAGGGTCGCGGGTTCGAATCCCGTTTCCCGCTCCATAAAACGGTTTTGTATAAGCCCATGTAGCTCAGTCGGCAGAGCACGTCCTTGGTAAGGACGAGGTCACCGGTTCGATCCCGGTCATGGGCTCCATTGCATAGGATGAGTTTTGAGGAGAAGTTATACATTTAACCAATCAAGAAGGGAGGAGTTATGGCTAAGGAGAAATTTGAAAGGACAAAACCCCATGTAAATGTGG
>CAZIIE010000044.1:0-7240 GCA_964539375.1 uncultured Nitrospirota bacterium
CGGGCAGTGCAGTGAAGCACATCCCTTTCAGTAAACATACCAACCAGTTTATCATTTTCATCCACCACGAGCAGTGCTCCGATGTTGTGCTCACTCATAAACTTCACTGCATAGGCAACGCTCTTGTCCTTTCTTACAGTGAAGACCTCCCGTGGTTTTGCTTCAAGCACATCTTTGAGTTTCATCCTAACTCTCCTTTCAATGGTTTCTATCTTTTCCTCAGGTATCTTCAACTCCTCTATCATCTTCAGATGTCTTTCCTTCCATATCTTCACAGCACCCACTGGACAGGCAAGATAACAGGCCTTACACTTCTGACAGTACTGACGGTCTATAAAATAGGAGTCCTTTGTCTCCTTTACAGCATCAAAGGCACAGGCCTCCTTACAGAGCCCGCAGCGGATACACTGGGTAAGGTCTATTGAGAAAACACCCATTCCCTTACAGACCTTGGCACGGCAGTATTTATCATAGATATGCTCCTCGTATTCCTCTCTGAAGTATTTTATTGTGCTTAATACAGGGTTTGGTGCACTCTGGCCAAGACCACAGAGAGAGCCCTCCTGGGTGAGTTTACCGTATTTTATCAGTTTTTCAATATCACCAGGCTCCCCCTGACCATTGGTGATTCGTTCAAGTATCTGGAGCATCTGGTATGTCCCGATACGGCAGGGTGGACACTTACCACAGGATTCTGCCTGCGTGAAGCTCAGAAAATACTTTGCCACATCAACCATACAGGTGTCCTCATCCATCACCACCATACCACCTGAGCCCATCATGGAGCCAACCTTCCTGAGGGAGTCAAAGTCCACAGGCAGGTCAAGATACTCCTCGGGCAGACAGCCACCTGAAGGACCTCCTGTCTGCACAGCCTTGAACTTCTTATCACCAAGGATTCCACCGCCGATATCGAATATTATCTCTCTCAGGGTAATGCCCATGGGCACTTCCACCAGGCCTGTGTTTTTCACCTTACCTGTAAGGGCAAAGACCTTTGTGCCAGGGGATGTCTCTGTTCCGATTGAGCGGAACCAGTCAGCACCCCTTTCAACTATTGGAGGCACACAGGCATAGGTCTCAATGTTATTGAGGTTAGAAGGTACACCCCAGAGACCACCACCTGGCTCACTGAGCCTTGGCGGCCTTGGCCTTGGAAATCCCCTGTCACCCTCAATAGAGGCAACCAGTGCAGTGGACTCGCCACAGACAAAGGCACCGGCACCCTCACGAACATCAAGATAAAAGTTAAAGCCCGTGCCAAGTATATTTTCACCAAGAATCCCCAGGTCTTCTGCCTGCTTAATTGCATGCCTTAGATTCTTAACAGCCAGAGGATACTCATGACGGACATAGATAAAACCGTACTCTGCCTCTATGGCATAGGCACAAAGGAGCATACCCTCAATCAGGCTGTGAGGGTCACCCTCCATGATTGCACGGTCCATGAAGGCACCAGGGTCACCTTCGTCACCATTGGCAATAACGAACTTCATCTTTCCAGGTGCCCTTTTTGTATGACGCCACTTCTTACCAGCAGGAAACCCTGCACCACCTCGACCACGGAGGTTCGCCCTGTCAACCTCATCAAGCACCTGATCAGGGGTCATACTCTCAAGGGCCTTTTCAAGGGCAGCATATCCACCCACAGCAATATAGTGATAGATGTTCCTCGGGTCTATACGACCATTGTTGCGAAGGGCGATACGAAGCTGCTTTTTGTAAAAGGGTAGCTCATCCATCAACTCGTGGGGCTCATGAATTATGGAGTCACGGTTCAGCAACTCCCTGACAGGAAAGCCTGCTGAAAGGGTGTGGCTAACAACCTTCTCTGCATCCCTGTCCTTTACCTTCTGGTAGAAATAACCAAAGGGTTCAACCTTCATAACAGGCCCCTTCTGACAGAGCCCCTGACAGCCTGTGCGGACAACCTGTATATCAAGGCCTCTTTCCTTTGCCTTTTCCTCTATCCTCTCTATCACCCTGTTGGCACCAGAGGCCATACAGGCGGTGCCTGTGCAGGCCCTGATACGCTGCTTTTCCTCAGGAAAGGTCTCTTCCTTAAGAAGGAGCCTGAGGTTTTTAAGCTCTTCAATATTCTTAAGTCTCGCCATATCCTCCTCACAAAATATAGTGTTTAGTTTTGAGTGCTTAGTGTTGAGTTTAAGGTCTATTCCTTTTCTATCTGATCAATCACTGACTCCAGTTTCTTTGGTGTAAGCTCACCCACCACATCATCGTTTATGGTCACCACAGGGGCAAGCCCGCAGCATCCCACACAGCCCACTGTTTCAAGGGTCATGGTAAGGTCTTCGGTGGTCTCTCCCACATCAACCCTGAAGTGCTCCTGAAGCTTTTCAAGCACCTTGGAGGCACCACGAACATGGCAGGCTGTGCCCATACAGACACGCACTATCTTCTTACCCCTCGGGCTGAAGTGAAACTGCTGGTAAAAGCTTGCCACCGAGTATATCTCTGCAAGGGGTAGTCCCAGCTTTTTTGAAAGCCTCTCAAGGGCCTCACCAGGAAGATAACCATAGTCTTCCTGTATTTTATGCAGTATGGGGATCAGTATCCCCTTCTTTTTATCATGCTCACAGATGTGAGAGCCAACCCTTCCAATTTCCTTTTCAACATCAATCCTTTCTATATCCATCCGAACCTCCATAAACTGTTAAATTCAGGGTGTAGGCAGTAGCGTGTAGGGTGTATAAAACCCCTTATTCCCTACTCCCTATTCTCTACTCCCTGCCTTTTTATCCCACTCCCTCATGGGGTCTTGCAACTGCCTCAAGTTTACGCCTGTCAGCCATGCTCATGAGCTTACGCTCAACACCAAATCTGCCTGGCTCGTACTTGCGGAGCTTAAGGTCTTCTCTTGCCTTGTCTATGTAGTAATAGGTCAGTTCAAGCATCTTCTCAGGGTCTGACTCAAAGTGAAGTGCACCCTTGAACCGTTCATACCAGACCTCGGTGATAATTCTCTGAACCTCCTTGCTTGCCTCAACAGGAGAACTACCACCCATAATAACAGGTGTTCCAGAGGCAACCACATAGGCAGCAATGGTTATTGCCTTTTCTGACATCCTCTCGGGAGCAATACCCACAGCAGGCATACCGCCTATCTCATCGGAAAGTCCACCCTCTCTTGCCATGGCACTTACAATGGTGAGTATCCTTGAGTTATCCACACAGGAGCCAAGGTGAAGGATGGGAGGAATTCCTATTGCCTCACAGACCTCTCTCAGTCCAGGACCTGCCATCTCAAGGGCCATCTCAGGGGTCAGATATCCTGCAAGACCACAGGCATGGGCACCACACCCTGTGGTAACAATCAGGACATCGTTCTTTATAAGCTCCACTGCAAGATACCTGTGTATACCTGTTGCCTGAACCCTCGGGTTGTCACAGCCAACAATGGCTGCCACGCCACGGATTCGGCCTGCCATAATGGCATCGTTCAGGGGTCTGAAAGAGCCCCTGTATCGGCCACCCTGCATGTACTCTATGTATTCATGGGAAAAACCTGCCACCAGAGGGTAGGTATCAGTTATATGACTTCCCTCTGCCTTTCTGTTCTGATAGTTGTCGATGGCAAGCTTGAGAATCTCTTTAGCTATCTCCCTCGCCCTTGACTCATCAAAGGGGATATGAACGGCATCAGGCATCATCGCCTTATCTGTAGTGGTTATTATCTTTGTATGAAAGTTCTTGGCAACCTGGGCAATGGCAGGCATTATGCACTGAACATCCACAACCATGGCCTCAACAAGACCGGTCATAATGCCGAGTTCCTGATTGGTGAACCCCCCTGCTGTGGGAATTCCATGACGCATCAGCACCTCGTTAGCTGTGCAACAAAATCCTGCCAGGTTTATACCCTTTGCCCCCTTTGACTCAGCATAGGCCCTGATTTCAGGGTCTGAGGATACCTCAACAATCATCTCTGCAAGGGATGGCTCATGGCCATGAACCACCACATTCACCTCATCCTCATGAAATATACCAAAACTGCCCTGAGCCTTAAGGGGTCTTGGCGTGCCAAAGAGTATATCGGTTATGTCAGTTGATATCATGCAGCCACCCCAACCATCAGCAAGAGCAGCCCTCAGCCCCTGCCTGAGCAGGTTGTCAGGGTCATGGTCAACTCCAACCGATGTCCTGTGAAGACACTCAACAATCTCTCTGTCAATACCACGGGGGGCAACACCGTATTTTTCCCATCTCTCCTGGGTCTTCTCTGGAGCCCGTTTCAGATAGTGGAGTCTTCCTTCCTGACGGCCAAAGTCCTCAAGGAACTTCTCAGCAACCTCCTTTGCCACTGTCTCAACAGCCTTACCCTCATACTCAACTCCCAGGTCCCTTGCAACCCTGTATAACTTATCTATATCCCTTATCTGATAATCCTTTGCCTTACCCTCTGCAACCTCTTTAAGCAGTATTGCCATATCCCTTGCATGGTCACTGTGGGCAGCTGCTCCTGAGGCAATCATCCTGACAAGGTTTCTTGCTGCCACTGTGGGAAGAGGTGCACCACAGATACCCCTTGCCTTTTCCTCTGCATCAGGGCCAACAAGCCTGCAGGGCCCCATCTCGCAGTGCTTGCAGCAGGCACCGCTTTCACCAATCGGACAGGGTTTAAGCTTTTCAGCCCTTTCAAAGCAGGTCTCGTAGTGGTGCTCTTCAGCCCACTCAACCACCTTCTCGGCGGCCCTGTCTGCACTTTTTATTACCTTTTCTGCCATTTTTTACCTCCAAAAATAAGTTAAATGTTACTGGGTTATTGTGTAACTAAGTTATTGAGTTACCTTTGTATCTCCATAGTTACCATGTAACATGAGCAAAGCGAATTAATAACGCCGCAGGCAAATAACCTCATCATATCATCGGCTCCATCTCAAGGGCAGGATGTCCGACCTGTGTCAGGAACTCAAGGAGCTTTTCAGAGTCCTCACAGATGGTCTCATCAGCTATTTTGTCAAGCAGGTCGGGCACACCTTCCTCCTCTGCCCTCTTCTGGAACTGCTCTTTAACCCTTTCCTTCAGAGCCTTTGTCATCCAAACTATCCTCTTAATTCCACCATCACCGTAGAGGAACTTCCTGCTTGTTATGAAGTTCACACCGATACCCATAAAACCAGGGGTCTGCACACCACCACCAACGGTTCCAGCAAGAGTGGAAAACTTCATCCCGATAGGGGTCATTCCTGTATGGCCACGCTGGACAATCATCACCCCGTTTGCCTCAGGGATAATTGCCACGATACACTCAAAGCATCCACAGGATGTCATGGGATTTTCCATAATGGTATAGAGGTTCAGCGTCTCCACAGCACCGCCGGATGCCTTCTTCAGATACTCATCCACACCAGAGTAACGCCCATATTTTGGGTCAAGTAACTGACCCTTTGGCACAGGCTGGTTACCTCCTGTGGGGTCTATCTCATAGGCAGCCTTTCCATCAAGCCAGTTGTAGGCCCCACAGAGACCAAGCCTCTCTGGTGTGATAACACAGACATGGGTAGGTGCAAAGCTCTGACAGAGGAGACAGCTATAGAAGGTATCCACTGTATCGTCTGTCAGTGCAGCCAGACGCTCATCCCTTGCTCGCCACTCTGCCCTTGCCTCCTCACGCCACTTGATGACATCCTCCTCTGTTGTAAAGAGGGTAACCTGCACCTTGTCAACAATAGCACTGAACCGTTTGTGGGTCATGGCATGATGTATCTTTGCTATATCTTCAAGACTGAACCCAGCCTGCTTAGCTGAATGGCTTATCCTTATCCAGTTGATATCTCTCTGTCCCATATGCCAGATACCCTGGCCTTCGTTTATGTTATGGTGAAGCCTACGCTCAATAATTGGAAGGAAGTCCTGCTGCATCTTTCTTCCTGCTACCTCCACGAGGATTCCAAGGGGCATAACCCCGCCCTGCTCATAACGCTCCTTCCAGTCATCACCAACAATCGTTATCTTTCCATCCTCTATCTCATCCATCTCCCTCATCCTGCACCACTCAAAGGCAGGGGAGCGGGTTCCACCAAACTCAATAAAGGTATCCTCCTTCCTTATCCTCTCACCCTCAAAGGCTGAACCATAGGCAATCGGTATTGGGGGCTTGTCAACTATTACCTTTAGGCCCCTTACCTCAATGGCTCGCTGAACAATCTTGTCGTGGTCAAGCTCCTTCTCAACCTCCTCATAGGTACATACACCTGTTGGATGGATAACAGGAACATCGGTATCACAAATGGCTGGAAATCCCATATTTATTGCACCAGCACCGGTTGCCCACTTAATGTCATCCATCTCTCCAAGGGCAAGGGCAAAGGCAAAGACCCTGTCCTTTGTGTATTTAAGATTACCCTTAAAATCACCAGGTTTAAGACCACCAAATATCAGGGAAGCCCTGATAGCCCAGTCAAGGGCATAGAGGGTGTGCTCGGTTGTTGTTCCAAGAGGCACCACGTAAACATCCCATCCAAGCTCAATTCCCTGATTAAGTAGCTGACGGGTGCAGCTTGTGAGATTTCCCTTTTTGTCCTTTGCCTGACCGGAAAGGAAGACCAGTATGTTTTTTTCCTGAAGCTCACGGACTATCTTTACTGCTGTCTCCTCATCTGGGGCAGCACCAATGATGGCTGCAAAGCCTGGCATCCTTCCGTCAACCAGCTGGATACCAAGGTTACGCTGTATGGTGTCGGTGATAAATCCATTGTACTCATAGCCGGTTTCAGGGTCTTTGTCAGGCTCAAGCCCTTCAATATAACGGCAGGCAAGCCATATCTCCTCTGCAAAAAGGGTTGCCATACCACTGTCAAGGGCTTCACCTAAATAGGGGGTCCAAACCTCATCAACAGGCTCTTCATGCAAGAGGGATTTGGTCATCCTCAGGGCCTGCCTCATATCCTTGAGGGTTTTGACCTCAAAACCGGTCATTGCATAAATCATGGGAAGATAATAGGCTGTATCAGGAAACTCAAACTGGTAATCTTCGCCTTTTTCAGCAATCACCTTCTCAAGAAGCTCCTCAGCCTGTTTAAAGACCTTATGAGAGCCTCGTATTGCAGCTGAGGCTATTATCTTTGACATCTGAACCTCCTCTTTTTTGTTTATTTAAAAATTAATAAATCCCGCCTTTTTACTTTAAAGACGGGATTAAGGGTCTTAACTAATTTTTTAACTAATTACTATATAAAAGTCAACTCGCTTAATATACTGATTTAAAGAACTAATAATA
>CAZIIE010000044.1:7340-10880 GCA_964539375.1 uncultured Nitrospirota bacterium
TTCATGCTGCTCTTGAGCGAAGGAATGCTGGAAGACCGTTTGCCTCTCTCGGCCCCACGGTCACCTTCCATCCCTCAAGCTTCTCCTCAATTGCACCACTTAGGATGGCAACATAGCCTGGAATAATAAGCTCTCTGTGATTTATCTCCTTTTCAATGCCACTTTCCTTTATGAAATTTGCAATCTTTGCTCCTGTAAACTTACCTGCTGCCCAGGCAGTAAGCACGCTTAGGCCCTCACAGTCCATAACAGCCAGCCAGGCAGGAACCTTTGAGTTTTCAATCTCACCGGATACGATAAAGTAGGTAAGGGAGAAGTTTGTGGTAATAAGAAGTGGTGAGTCAGCAGTGGGCTCACCGATCTTGTAGATCTTCTGCTCCACCTGCATTGGCACCTGCGGGTCTGTGTAGATGTTCTGCCTCAGGGTAAAGAGGGCAAGGTTCTTCCACTTCTCAGCAGAACTTAAAACCACTATTGAGGAGTACTTACATACACCAAGCCCTGCCACAAGTGCCTCGTACATGGGGTCATCTCTCTGGACAAAGTTTATAATTGGATATCCAAGGGGCTTGAAGTTCTTCTTTATGGCAGCCCTTCTTATAAGGGTGTTTTGCTCAAGCATCTCTGAGGCAGTCCTTGCCCCTCCGTCTATCACCATGTCTTCCACGCCAAGGCCCTTTACCTTTTCGGTAAGCTCAGAAAGGGCATCAAGCCCCTCTGCCTTCACCCCCACTGTTGCCTTGTGAGCCTTAGCCACCTCAACCATCTTTTCAGCGTTTTCTGCTGTAACACCATAGAGTATGGCACCCTTTCCTGAAAAGCTCTTAATTGCCGCCTCTGCTGCCTCCGGGTTTTCGGTGTTAACAATTACCGCAGCCTCTGGTGCCTCTGAGGCAACCTTCTCAGCAAGGGCCTGAAACTTGCCTGCATCACCTGATTCATTTGTAATACATATACCATCTACCCTGAGGAGCTGCCCAACCCTGTTAATCTCCGAGGTGACCACATCCTTTATCTTTGCCTCCACTGTAGCATCGTCCTCGGTATCCTTTATCTCAAGCACAAAGGCATTGGGGTTTACAAACTTCTTTTCATGTCTGAAAAGCACCGTTTCCTCACCCATCTTGACAGCCTTCTCCCCGGTGCCAAAGGTAATCGGTCTTACAGGCGGAGCTGATGCCTCACCGAGAATCTTCTTTGCCTCCTCTGATACATCAGGGCATTTATCAAGGGTGGTCTGCCTCTGAGCAAGCTTCATGGCAAAGGCAAGACAGGTGGGAAAACCGCACTTCTTACAGTTCGTCTTTGGTAAAAGCTTGAATATCTCAACTCCACTTAATGCCATTTTATAACCTCCAAGTTTTAGTTAATTGGTTATTGGTATATTGGTTAATTGGTATATGATTTTTTACATCATCTCATCCACAAACCTCTCAACCAGCTCCACTGCCCTGGGATGGCGCATCACGAAAAGCTCAGCACCCGAAAGCATAAGGCTTGTTGCTGTCATTGCCTCCCAGAGCACTGCCCTCTGCTCAAGGGAACCCCATTCAGGAAGGTCCTCCTCACTGGCCTGGGACTCCTTAATCTTCCATACATACATACCCACATCACCGAACATGGGTGGCTGCATAACCTCATCGTTCTGGGCAAGGGCGGCAAGCCTTATCCTCTCCATCACTGAATAGGTATACTCAAGCCCGTAACCAAGGGCAGAACACATGGGGTCAGTGATTATCTTCTCTTTATCAAAGCCCATCTGGGTAAGCAGGATGTTTAGCTGCTTAGAGAGGTTTATGTCAAGCTCGCTCATGGCTATCAGTTTAAGGTCGTTAGCCATGGCTGCTGCTGCAATGGTCTTGTAGTTTGCCTCCTGAGCCTTTCCAAGCACACAGTTATAACCCTTGGCAGCCTCTGCCACACGGGGAAGCACCTCTGAATCCTTCTCCACATGGTTAGAACCAAGTATTATAAGAGGCACCTTAACTGCACCGAGAACATCCTTTACCACCTTTACAGCATCATCAGCAGAAAGGTCTTTCTGGTCTGGATGGGTGCCAACCAGCCTGAGGGCTATTGCCCTTGCCTTCAGCTCATCCTGACAGTACTGAGCCCACTTAACAGGGTCATCGCTCACTCCGTCATAGACCTTTCTGACCGTCTCAGGCCAGTCCTCAGGTGGGATGTCCTGTATCTCAAAGGCGATTAAAGGACGGTTTGGAACCTCACCTTCAAACTTATGAAAGGGAAGGGTATTCTCTCCACCAAAGGTCTCCTGCACTTCCTTGCCTATGGTGACTGGAAAAACTATACCTGAGAATGTCTCTTTTGGTGCCTCAAATGCCATGATTAACCTCCAAGTTCAGAATATATTTGTTAATGGTTTATTGGTATATTGGTTAGTGGTAAATAAATAATGATTTAAACTAATCTTACAACCGTTACCCCGACACACCAATTTACCATTACACCACTACACCACTACACCAGTTTACTTCCCCATCCCTACATCTCCAGATAGGAATGGGCGTAAAGGGTCTTACCCTCTATCACATCAATGGTCTTTTTCATTATGGTCATCTTCTCTTTATCCTCTATCTCCTCCCCATTGAGAACCTTCTCAAAAAGCTCCTTCTCTTCCATTGCCTCCTTCATCTCCACAGGGTCGGCAATGGCAGCGGTAAGCCCTGCCCTCTCAAGCATAAGGAAATAGTACTTATTAAGGATTGGCCTTACATGCTTTGGGCAACCGTTTGATATATTGCTGAGCCCCACCACAGTCTTCATTGGTGGCTCATTCAGCTGCTGAAACATCTCCACCGCCCTTATAACCTTTATTGCCTGCTCCTGGGTGGTGGCAATCTGAAGCACCAGAGGGTCAAGATAGAGGTTTTCAAGGGGTACGCCATACTCCATTGCCCTTGCCATTATCTCTGCTGCTATGGCAGCACGCTCCTCCTCGTCTGCTGGAAGCCCGCCCTTACCAACGGTAAGACCGATTATCAGGCAGTTGTACTTGGCAGCAAGCTCAAGCATGGGAAATCTCTCAGGGTCATTGGAGGTGGAGTTTATCATGGGCACACCGTAGTCATTGTTGTGCACCTTCAGGCCAGCCTCTATAGCAGCATAGTTGGTGGTGTCAAGACAGACCGGTAACTGGACTGCCTCCTGGATGGTGGTAACCATCCACTCCATCAGCTCCTCGCCACCGTCCTCAGCAGGACCGATGTTTGCATCAATCATACCAGCACCAGCCTCAGCCTGCCTGCGGGCTATCTCCTGGATGGGCCCCTTGTCTCGCTTCATCATTGCCTCTCTTACCCTCTTGGCAATAATACTCAGTTTCTCACCAATGATTAACATAGGACACCTCTCAATATTTTTGTTATTGGCAAATCTGTTATTTGCTGATATTTTTTACAAAAATACACAAAGAAGCATAAAATGTAACAATTTTCTACATAAAATTTTTGGATTAAGAGTTTATCACAACGATTATTTCAAGGTAAAGTAAAAAATTCTTATAGTTTTATTATTTAA
>CAZIIE010000045.1:0-10875 GCA_964539375.1 uncultured Nitrospirota bacterium
CTCCCCATTAATTCAGGCTCAAGGGTTTTAGGCTTTAGGCTGAAGATTTCATCAGCCTGTGGCCTTCAGCCTTTGAAAAGATGGGGTTCCAAAGGGGCGGAGCCCCTTTGCGTCCCTCACTTTTTCTTCCTCTTTTTGGGTTCAATAAAGGCTATGAGCTTGTCCTCAAGAATGGTCTGGTTTATCCCCTTGGTGATACCATCAATACCGTTTACTATGACCTCAAGGTTAATCTTTTCCTGAGCTGTCCGGTTTTCCAGCTTTTCAGCAATGGGGTTGAAGACAAGAAAGGCCATAATTGCACCATAAAGGGTGGTAAGAAGTGCCACTGCCATTGCAGGGCCGATGCTTGAGGGGTCGCTCATGCTGCGGAGCATCTGCACCAGACCGATAAGCGTTCCAATCATGCCCATAGCAGGTGCAGTTGAGCCCATGAACCTGAATATCTTGTGACCTGTGGTGTGTCTTCTTATCAATGAGTTTAACTCTATGGTCATGGTCTGGATTATCTCCTGAGGTTCAATA
Organism: uncultured Nitrospirota bacterium; assembly: GCA_964539375.1. Lineage (GTDB taxonomy): Bacteria > Nitrospirota > Thermodesulfovibrionia > Thermodesulfovibrionales > JdFR-85 > JAADIE01. Next base: position 526 of record CAZIIE010000045.1, read on the forward strand.
CCATCAACAGCCATCCTGATACCTCGGGCAAGATAGGGGTTGCTTATCTTTTCGTTTTCAAGGGCAAGTAGCCCACCCTTACGAGCCTTTGCTGCGAGGTCAACTATCTGTTTAATAAGGTTTTCAGGAGGTTCAGTCTTGTCAAAAAAGGCATTCAGTGCCACCGATATTGCACCAAGCACCACATTCAGTTTCTGCATGATGAGGGTGGCCATGATAGTGCCACCAACCACGATTACCAGACTGGGAATGTTTATAAAGGCACTCAGTGGACTGCCCATTACAATGGAGACGATTACCAGGGCAAAGCCACCGACCAGACCTATTAGCGTTGCAATATCCAATTTATCCCACCTCCTGTGAGATTTTGGGTTTTATTTTTCACATCCTGATATACTTATCGGAAGGTATCGGGAAAACTTTAGCCCTCTGTTTGATGGCACCAACAGGGATTTAGTATACTTACAGAGGTTGTTTGGTTCTGCCCAGAATTTCCTGAAAAACTGTTTGCCAAGCAATCAGACTTCATTATGCTCGGTTTTTATTTTGCTCTCATAGTTTCCTTTTTCTCCGCCTTCTCAGGGGGGATGCTGAATCTCCTGAACCTGAGATTCAGCAGAGAGTGGCTTAAGCTGTCAAACGGCTTTTCAGCAGGTCTTCTGATAACCATCTCCCTTGCCCACATGCTGCCAGAGGCCCATCTTGAGCAGAATTACATCTACGCAGTGGCAGGCTTTGGTATATTCTACCTGATTGAGGGTTTTACCCGCTCTGGTTCCTGCACTGATGCCCACTGTCCCGAAAGCCATCCCTCTGGAGGTATGATTGCCTGGCTTGGTATGAGCTTTCATGCCCTGGTAGATGGCATTGCAATGGGAGTGGGCTTTGGAAAGTCGGTAGAGCTGGGTGTGATCATAGCGGTAGCGATTATGATTCACAAGGCACCGATAGGGTTTTCCCTTACCACCATCCTGAGTTCCAGGGGCTATAAGAAGAAGACCAAGCTCCTTCTTCTCACCATATTTTCCACCCTTACCCCGCTGGGTGCCCTGCTCAGTTTGATGTTCCTCAGGATAGACTCTCTGACCCTTTACAAGGCCCTTGCCTTTTCAGGTGGAACCTTTCTGCATATAAGTGTGTCAGAGCTTCTTCCAGAGGTTCATGCAGAGAGAAAAAGGACTATTTTATACTATGTTATGACAGGTATAATAGTTGGGCTTCTGCCAAGACTCTTTGAATAACAGGGAGGGTTGAAATGGATTACAAAAACGCCTCTGAATGCTGGAAGGAGATACAATCCACTCTAAACAGAGAGCTTCTTTCTTTTATTGAAAGCTTTGCAAGGGAAAACCCCGAGCCTGCCCAGGTGGTTTTTGGCACCTCAGGCTGGAGGGGTGAGATAGGTTCGGATTTTACCTTTAAAAATGTGGCGGTAGTTACCGAGGCGATTATAAGGGTGCTTAAGACTGACAGCGATGAGCTGAAGAGGGCTCTGGGTATCAGGGATTTTGAGGATGTGAAAAACAGAGGTATAATTGTGGGGCATGACAACCGATTCCTGGGGCCTGAGTTTTCAATGGAGGTGATAGGAAGGCTTAACAGAGAGGGGATAAGGGTCTTTTTTGCTGGTGAAACAACCACTCCTGAAATATCTGCCTCCATTGAGATGCTTAACGCTGCCTGCTCTATAAACATAACCCCCTCGCACAATCCGAGCAATTACTCAGGACTCAAGTTCAATCCCTCCGATGGTGGACCTGCTGGCCCTGAAATTACCAATGCCATACAGGATGAGGCAAACCGTTTGATGGGAGAAAAAGCACTTCCTGAGGGTGTGTCAGAGCCAGAGTATGAGAGGATAGATACCACAGAACTCTACATTGAGTATCTAAAAAGCAGAGGAACTATTGACCTTGACAGGGTTAGAACTTTTGTGAGAGAGGCAGACTGTCTGGTGGTGGTTGACCATGTTCACGGTGCAACCAGAGGAAGACCCCCGAGGCTCCTTGATGCCGAGGGCACCAATCTGGTTGGAAGTAAACTCTTTTTCCTCAGAACCGAAGATGACTATCTCTTTGGTGGGGTTGCCCCTGAGCCATCAGCCCAGAACATGAAGCAGGTGGAGGAGTTGCTTAAAAGGGCAAAGGCCACCTACAGGATAGGCGTGATAATGGACCCCGATGGTGACCGTATCCGTTTTGCTGACCACAGGATGCAGATACCCATGAACTACTTTGGTGCCATGGCACTGCATTTCCTCTACCATTACAAGGGCATAAGGGGTGTGGCTGTCAAATCAGTGGGAACCAGCAACTTTGTTAATGCCATATGCAGTGCCCACGATATCCCTGTTCGGGAGACCAAAGTGGGCTTTAAAAACTTCCGACCCTACATGCTAAAGGATGCACCAGAACGGGCAATAGTCTGCTTTGAGGAGTCTGACGGTATCTCAGGCTACAATCATACCCTTGAAAAGGATGCCCTCTTTGGCCTGCTCCTTGCCATTGAGATGGTTGCCACCACGGGAAAGAACCTCAGTGAATACCTTGAGGAACTGATGAATCAGTATGGCCACTACTTTCCTGACCGTTCAGGAATAGAGGTTGACAGGTCAATGGCTGGAAGACTTCTGAAGGAAAGGATAGGAAGGATAAAGGATAGATACCCTGTGGGCTCAAAGATAAGGATAGGCGAAAGAGAGCTTGAGGTAAGAGAGCTTATTACCATAGATGGTGTCAAGATTGTGCTCGAGGATGGTTCCTGGTTCATGATAAGACCTTCAGGCACAGAGCCAAAGGTGCGCTTTTACATAGATGCCCGTGACCCTGAAGAAAAAAGGGCAATATTTGAGACCGCCGAAAGACTGACAAGAGAGGCGATAGAGGGTAGATAAAAAATTTCTAAGCACTAATATCTAAATCCTAAAAAGATGGTATATTGGTTTAGAGGTTAATAGGTTAATCGGTGAAGAGGTGAAGGGGGAAAACAGGCTATAGGCTATAGGCAATAGGGATTTAGGATTTAGGATTTCAGATTTTAGATTTAGGATTTGTTTAGAAATTAGGATTTAGAGATTAGAATTTATTTTTAAGGTTGTCTGGTTGGTTTGAAGATAAGTACCCCAAGTGGTGGCAGGGCAATATTAAGTGAAAAGGGTCTTCCGTGCACCGGATGGGGTACTGCCTCAATACCACCCAAGTTGCCCACATTTGAGCCACCATAAAGCTCTGAATCACTGTTTAGTATTTCCCTGTAAAAGCCTGGTTCAGGCACGCCAACAAGATAGGTGTGGCGTGGAACAGGTGTGAAGTTACATACAAAGACAAGGAAATTTTTGTGATTGTATCCCCTTCTTATAAAGGAGATGATGCTTTCCTCAACATCGGAAAAATCAATCCACTCAAAACCCTCGTGCTCAAAGTCCCTCTCATAAAGGGCTGGTTCGGTAAGGTATATCCTGTTCAGGTCTTTGACATAGTCCCTCAGTTTTCTGTGCATCTCATCCTCAAGCAGTCCCCACTGTAGTTCAGCATTGCAATCCCACTCCGAGGGCTGCCCAAACTCACCACCCATGAACAGGAGCTTTTTCCCTGGATGGCCATACATCAACCCCAGCATTGCCCTGAGGTTAGCAAACTTCTGCCATCTGTCTCCTGGCATCTTTTCAAGTAGTGAGCGTTTACCATGGACCACCTCGTCGTGGGAAAGGGGTAAGACAAAATTCTCAGAGAAGGCATAAAGAAGGGAAAAGGTGAGGTTGCTGTGATGATATTTGCGAAAGATGGGGTCCTTTTCAAAGTACTCAAGGGTATCGTGCATCCAGCCCATATTCCACTTGAAGGTAAAGCCAAGCCCTCCCACATAGGTTGGCCTTGAGACCCCAGGCCAGGCAGTGGACTCCTCGGCAATGGTCACAGCCCCTGGATAATAAAGGTGAAGTGTTTCGTTAAGCTTTTTAAGAAAGGCAATGGCTTCAAGGTTTTCCCTTCCGCCAAACTCATTGGGCACCCACTCACCTTCGGCTTTGGAGTAATCAAGGTAAAGCATTGAGGCAACCGCATCAACCCTCAGCCCATCAATGTGATAGACATCAAGCCAGAAAAAGGCTGATGATATAAGGAAGTTCCTTACCTCGTGTCTTCCGTAATTGAATACCAGGGTGCCCCAATCCTTATGCTCACCCTTTCTTGGGTCTTCATGCTCGTACAGGCAGGTTCCATCAAACCTTCTCAGGGAAAAGTCATCTCTTGGGAAGTGGGCTGGAACCCAGTCCATTATTACACCTATCCCAGAGCCGTGACAGGCATCAATAAAATATTTAAAATCGTCAGGGCTTCCATAGCGGCTTGTGGGGGCAAAATAGCCTGTGCATTGATATCCCCAGGACTCATCAAGGGGGTGTTCTGTAACGGGGAGCAGTTCAATGTGGGTATAGCCCATCTCCTTTACATAGGGGATAAGCAGGTCAGCAAGCTCACGGTAGCTGTGAAAGGAGCCATCAGGTTTTCTCATCCAGGAGCCAAGATGCACCTCATAGATATTCATCGGTCTTTTGAGGGGGTCGGTTTTCCTCCTTGCCTCCATCCACTGCTGGTCCTTCCACTGGTATCGGGTAATGTCGTAGACAATGGTTGCGGTCTTTGGCCTTTGTTCAAAGTAAAACCCGTAGGGGTCAGACTTTATCCTTATCTCTCCGTTAAACCTTGACTTTATCTGATATTTGTAGAGTTCACCCTCACCAATCTCTGGCACAAAGATGTACCATACACCAGAGCTTCCAAGGGGGGTCATCCTGTGAACGGAAGGGTCCCAGTTATTGAATGAGCCGATGAGGCTGACCTCTTCAGCATTAGGTGCCCAGAGGGCAAAGTGAACACCCCTTACACCATCTATTTCAACTATGTGAGAGCCAAGCTTTTCGTATGCCCTGAGGTGGTTACCCTCTCCAAAGAGATAGAGGTCGTATTCGGTTATTATGCTGCCAGTTTCTTTTTTGTCCACTCAACAAGCCCTCCAGCAGCAATCAACTCCTGCATAAAGGGTGGAATAGGTCGGGCTGAGTATTCCTTCCCTGTGGTCAGGTTCCTTATCTTGCCTGTGTCAGCATCTATCTCTATCTCGTCGCCCTCTCTGATGTCATCGGCTGCCTCGGGAGATTCAAAGATGGGTAGCCCTATGTTAAAGGAGTTTCTGTAGAAGATGCGGGCAAAACTCTTTGCAACCACTGCCTGTATGCCTGCTGCCTTAATGGCTATGGGTGCATGCTCACGGGAGGAGCCACAGCCGAAGTTCTTGTCTGCCACAATGATATCACCAGGTTTAACCTTCCTGGGGAACTCACTGTCAGCATCTTCCATCACATGTTTTGCAAGTTCAGCAGGGTCAGAGGTGTTGAGATACCTTGCTGGAATGATAGCATCGGTGTCTATATCTGCACCGAACTTCCATACCCTTCCTTTGATAATCATCTTTAAACCTCCAGAAATTTAATTTTTAAAAAACCTGATTGATTCTTGAGTGGTGCTTTCACCTGTGGGAAAGCCACTGAATATTATAAAATATTTTATCTGTTTTTTATCTTTCTGATTTGATAAGATATCTTATTAGAGAAGGAGGCAAAGGGATTGCTGAAGCTTGAAGATGGCATAGTGGAGCTTTACAGAAAGGTCGCCACATCACTGCCAGGGGATGTGGAGGATGCCCTAAAGCAGGCCCTTTCGGTTGAAGAGGGTATCACCAGAGAGTCCCTTTCAAGGATTATTGAAAACATAGCTATTGCAAGGGCAGAGGGAAGACCAATCTGTCAGGATACAGGAACTCCCACCTTTTATATTAAAGCACCAAGAGAGATTGGTCAGCAAAGGTTGAGGGAGTTAATCATAAAGGCAACCCGCAGGGCAACCAGAGAGATACCACTGAGGCCAAATGCTGTGGATTGTGTTAGTGAAAGAAACTCGGGGGACAATACAGGCCTTTATTTTCCGATAATATATTTTGAAGAGACCGAAGAGAGCAAACTTACAATAGACCTGATGTTAAAAGGCGGTGGCTGTGAAAATCTTGGACAGACCTATAAACTGCCTGATTCCCGATTAGGTGCTCAGCGTGACCTTGACGGTGTAAGGCGGTGTGTTATAGATGCAGTGTTCAATGCCCAGGGCAAGGGATGCCCTCCCTATACCATAGGGGTTGCAGTGGGTGCGGCAAAGGACCAGGTAACCTTTCTTTCAAAGAAACAGCTTTTAAGAAGGCTTGATGACCGAAACCCTGTTGAAGAGCTTGAACGGTTTGAAAGGGAAGTTAAAGAGGAGCTTAACAGCATGGGTATCGGCCCTCTGGGCTTTGGGGGAAGGACATCGGTGCTTGCAGTAAAGATAGAGTGTGCGGCTCGACATCCTGCCTCTTATTTTGTGGATGTCTCTTTTTCCTGCTGGGCAAACAGAAGGGGAAGGCTGGTGTGGGGATAGTTATTAAAAAAGCACTAAATTCTAATATCTAAATTCTAAAAATTTTAATTAGAAAACTTCTTTTGAGATATTTTGGGATTTAGTGCTTAGAGTTTAGAATTTGAGAGATTATGGAGCCAAAGAGGATTAAGACACCCATTGATGAAGATACTGTAAGAGGGCTTACAGTAGGGGATTTTGTGCTGTTAAGCGGACGGGTTGTAACAGGCAGAGACAGGGTGCACAAGTATCTTTACAAAAAGAGCCCCGAGCAGGTAGAGCTTCCCCTTGAGCTTGAGGGTCTTGTGCTTTATCACTGTGGCCCCATTGTCAGGAAGCTAAAGGATGGCTTTGAGATTGTCTCAGCAGGCCCAACCACCTCTATAAGGATGGAGATTTACGAGCCCTGGGTGATTAAAAACTATGGCATAAGGGGCATAATTGGAAAGGGTGGAATGGGCATGGAGACACTAAAGGCGATGAAGGAGGCAGGCTGTGTTTACATGCACACAATAAGTGGTGCGGCTGCCTATCTGGCAAAGAGGATAAAGAGGGTTGTGGATGTGTGGAATGAGGAGGAGTTCGGCATGACCGAGGCTTTGTGGGTGCTTGAGGTGGAGGAGTTTCCTGTAATAATCACCATGGATGCAAAGGGAAACAGCCTGCATGACAGTGTGTTGAAGCAGACAGAGCAGCAATACAGAGGGCTTTTAAACCTGTAGCCTTCAGGGTTTAATACTTGTGCCTGTTTAACAGGCTCAAAATCCATCATTGGGAGGGACTATGGAGGAGACAAAGAGAAGGGCAACCCGATACCCGATTTTTGCAATCGCAGAACTTGAGCTTTCTGACAGGGAGCATATAACCACCATGGTTGACAATATATCCCTTTACGGTATAGGCCTTTACTCCTTTGTGCCCTTAAAAAAGGGAGAACCTGTTTCACTGAATATAAAGTTTGTGGAGCGTGGAGGTGGGGAGAACTCTGACAGGGTTGAAGGAGAGGTAGCCTGGAGCATCAAGCAGGATGATATATACTTTGTTGGTGTAGCCTTCACAAGAGAGCTTTCACCGGTAAATCAGCCAAGGCTGTACGAATATTTTGTAAGTATCAGCTCTTATTATAACTATTAAGCTGGATAGCCCTTAGAAGTTTTTAAATGAAGGATGAAGGGTTTAATTAACAAAAAACGCCCTGTTTTAAAACAGGGCGTTTTTTGTTAAAGCTCCTTTTTAGAACTCAGGAGGGCTTATCGGCCGAACTCCCTGTCAATGGCCATCTTGATCTCCTTGATGCTTTTACCCTCTTTGAAAAGCTGGGAAGCCCTCAGGGCCTCCTGTTGACAGAGTAGTCAGCCCGCTCCGTGGGTCTCAACAAAGCAGCTTAAGAGGCTTTTGTGATAAAAGGGAGGCTCGTCACAATTACAGTAACATCTGACCTGATCAAGAACCTGGGGATAACGCTTTGCTGCAGCATAGGCAGCCCTTGTCATTCCGCTAAACTGGGCAGGGTCAAGCACAGGACGGGTCTCGCCACCCTGAATATTAAAGGATGTCTTTTTAGCTTCAACAGGTTTGTCATTTCCTGAAAAGACTATGAAGAGTGCAGCTGCAAGAAGCACTATCCCAATAAGGATTAAAAAACCCCTGTTTGAACTACCAGATTTTAGCTTGGCCGCCTTTTCAGGCCTGTTTTTTTTCTTTTTCTTTCCCATAAAACCTCCAGCTCTTTAACAGATAATCCCGATGCAAAGCAGGGATAAACTTAAGTGCCCTTCTAAGGGTTAGTTAAAGTATAAAACACAATTGTGAAGAAATTATGAACGGCCAATGGGAAGGTGGGCAGTGGCAGTGATGTCTAAAGGTGCAAAGAGACCTTTTTTGTAATAATAGTACCCTGCTGCAGCAATCATGGCAGCATTGTCTGTACAGAGGCTTGCTGGTGGCACAATCAGTGAAAAACCCCTTTCCTCTGCCATTTCCGTCATCTTCTGCCTTAACCTCCTGTTTGCTGCCACACCGCCTGATAGCACGATGGTTTTAAGCCCCTCTTTCAGGGCAGCCCTTTCGGTCTTTCTAACAAGCACATCCACCACAGCCTCCTGAAAGGAGGCACAGACCCTCTTTATCTCCTCATCGGTCATATTCCCCTTCTCCCTTAACTGCTTTACATGAAGCATTACAGCGGTCTTCAGCCCGCTGAAGCTCATATCAAAGCCCTCGTGTAACATTGGCCTTGGAAAGGCTATCTCATCCTTAATGCCCTCTGCAAGACCGTCTATTACAGGGCCTCCAGGGTAGGAGAGTCCCAGCAGTTTTGCCACCTTGTCATAGGCCTCACCAGCGGCATCATCACGGGTTTTGCCGAGTTCCCTGTACTTCTGAAAACCATCAACCCTGACAATGGAGGTGTGTCCACCTGAGACTATGAGTGCCAGAAAGGGAAACTCAGGAGGGCTGTCAAGTAGATTTGCAGCAAAGATATGACCTTCCAGATGGTTTACTGATACAAGGGGAATTCGGGCTGTGTAGGAGAGGGCCTTTGCAAAACATAGACCCACAAGCAGAGAACCGATAAGCCCTGGACCATGGCAGGCTGCAATGAGGTCTATGTCGTCTAATTTCAGAGCTGCCTGTCTCAGGGCCTCCTCAGTAGTTGGCCCTATCATCTCAATATGTTTTCGGGAGGCAAGCTCTGGAACAATTCCACCATAGGGGCTGTGTAGATTTGCCTGGGAGGAGACGATGTTTGAGATTATCTCTCTGCCCTCTTTAACTACCGCCACAGATGTATCATCACAGGATGTATCAATTGCCAGTATATACATAGGGTTACTGCTCTATAAGGGTTGTTCCCTCAGGTGGATTAAAGGAAAATACCCTGTCATCAAGGGGTATGTTCACTTTAAGGGTTTTTATATCAATGACTGTTCTGTTTTCATAGGCATCTAAGAGCACTATTTTCTTTACAAGGGATGTCTCCCTGGAGAGGTAGAGCCTTATCTCCTTTACCATCAAAGACTCTGAAAGGGGTTTGAGCAAAAGACAATCCCTGTCTTCGGTCACCTTGAAATCCCTTTCAAGGTCTTTGAGCCCGAGAAGGATACTTAGAGAGGTGGAGGAAAGCCCCATTTTTTTTGAGCTTGTTATAAAGGCCTGATGTTCTGAGGGCTGATATATAATCACCTTAGTGGGCGTTATATAAATCTGGTCAGTGCTTCCAGAGTTGTAAAACCATTTCAAATGCTCAGGTGGTTTCATAAAGAACTCACCGCTGAAGGACTGGGTTTTATCCAGGTCTTTAATATAGGTCTCCTGAGTAAAGCTTCCGGTCATGGTCTTTATACTGCTTAGGCGTTTTTTAAGAGAGCTGTAAGGGGTAGCCTCGGTTATGTGGAACCACCCCAGAAGAAAAAGCAAAAGTAAAAACAGTAAAACCCTGTTTTTTCTGAACATCTGGTCATTCTCCTCAGGTATTTTCTGTTATAATATCATAGCCTTTTGGATGTTGAAAAGAAACAGACCGAGACAGGCCCTGAAGGAGGCAGCATGAAAGCACTGATTTTAAGCGGAGGGAAGGGAACAAGACTTAGGCCCCTTACCCATACCATGGCAAAACAGCTTGTGCCTGTTGCTGGAAAGCCAATCCTTGGCTATGTGCTTGACCATATTGCACAGGCAGGCATAAAGGATGTGGGCGTTATTATATCCCCCGAAACAGGCGGTGAGGTAAAGGCCTATCTTGGCACAGGAAGAAAGTGGGCAGTGAAGATAAAATACATACTTCAGGAAGAGCCTCTGGGACTGGCTCATGCTGTTAAGACCGCCCGAGACTTCCTGAAAGATGACGATTTTGTTATGTATCTTGGTGACAACCTTCTTAAAGAGGGAGTAAGTGAAGCAA
>CAZIIE010000046.1:0-10847 GCA_964539375.1 uncultured Nitrospirota bacterium
CCCCTAAAACTCAACACTAAACACTAAACACTCAACACTAAACACTCAAACTCCTATCGCCTATAGCCTCTTCACCCATTCACCCACTATATCTATAGCCTCTCGCCTTTCAACCTTTAGCCTACACCCTATTCTTCACCTAACCATCTGATTGAGTTCAAATAGGGGCAACATGATTGATAGCACTATAAAGCCCACAACCACACCAAGAAGCATTATCAGCACAGGCTCTGCAAGGGAAAGAACCCTTGTGGTAACCTTTTCAACATCCTTCCTCATAAAGGCCGATACCCTGAGGAGGAACTCCTTTAGCTCGCCGGTGCTTTCACCGGTTACCACCGTTGCCTTGAACATATCATCAAACATAGCTGATGGCCTTATGGCATCGGAAAAGCTCCTTCCCTTTTCAACCTCCCTTGATATCCTGTCTATCTCGTCGCTGAAAAGCTGATTGGACACAACGCCCTTACACCCCTGTAGCGCCACCACAAGGGGTATCCCCTCTTTAAGCTGAAAGGCAAGAAGCTCGGCAAACCTCACTATAATCGCCTTTCTGTAAAGGCTCATCCTGAGAAAGAGCCTGTCAATGGCAAGTCTGAGCCTTCCTCCTGAACGGTAATTTCTATAAAGCATTACCATACCCACCCCAATCAGCAAAGACAGAATAAGTCCGTAGCTCCTTAAGAACTCTCCACTTGCCACAAGCACCCTCGTCATAAGGGGAAGCTCTGCCTTCACCGAGCTGAATATCCTCAACATCTTTGGCATCACATACATGAGCAGAAAGCCCACCACTCCACTTCCCACAAGGGCAACCACAAGGGGATAGATGAGGGCAGACTTCAGTTTTGACTCCTGCTCCCTCCGTTTGTCCTCATATTCAGCTATGCTTAAAAGGAGCTCAGCCAGTCCTCCTGTTGCCTCAGCCACCCTGACCATATTCACATAAACCAATGTAAACACCTCGGGAAACCTGGAAAGTGCCTCTGAAAATCTAACCCCTCGGGTCACATCATCCTTCACCTCGGTAAGCACATCGGCAATTGAACGGTTTGACGACTCCTTTATAACAATCTCCAGCGCCCTGGTAAGGGGCAGGCCACATCTGAGCATCACCCCGAGCTGAAAAAACAGATAGCCCCGGTCAAACCCTCTTCGGAAGTGCCAGGTTCTTTTCTTTCTGGAGGGCTCTATTTCAAAGGGAAGGATGTCCTTTAATTGCAGGCTCCTCAGGGCCTCCTTTCTATCTGAGGCCTCAATCACACCATCAATAACCTTTCCCCCTTTGTCATAACCCCTATACTTATAAAGTGCCATTATAACCCTGGGTAGTTACAGTAAGAACCTCTTCAGGTGTGGTTACCCCTCCTTTTACAAGCTCTATGCCATCTTCAAACATGGTCTTCATGTGTTTTCTAATCGCCATGGTCTTTATCTGAGAGGAGTTAGCCTTTCTCATTATGAGCTTTCTGATATCATCATCTATCTGAAGAAACTCAAATATACCTGTTCTACCCCTGTAACCGGTGCCAAGACATTCCTCACAACCACTTCCCTTCCAGTAGTGGTCAATCTGTATGCCCCTTTGCTGAAAGAGATAGGTCATCTCCTCTGACATCTGATGCCTCTTTTTACAGTAGGGGCATATCTTTCTTACAAGCCTCTGGCCAATCACAAGTAAAAGACTGCTTGCTATCAGGAAAGGCTCAATGTTCATATCAATGAGCCTGGCCACAGCGGTTGGGGCATCCGATGTATGAAGTGTTGTAAGTACCAGGTGTCCTGTAAGGGATGCCTGTATCGCTGCCTCGGCTGTCTCCTCATCCCTTATCTCACCAACCAGTATCACATCAGGGTCCTGTCTGAGAAAGGTCCTTATTGAGCGGGCAAAGGTAACCCCTGTGGCCTGGTTTACCTGAACCTGAACAATTCCGTCTATTCTGTACTCAATCGGGTCCTCTATGGTTACGATATTTATTGCCTCATCCTTTATCTCGTTGATAGAAGCATAGAGGGTGGTGGTCTTTCCACTTCCTGTTGGACCTGTGACCATGATTATACCATTAGGGGACCTGAGGAGCCTTTTAAAGAGGTTAAGCCTTCTTTCATCAATACCAAGGTTATTCAGGCTCAGGACCTCCTCGGAGCGTTGCAGAAGTCTCAGGACCACCTTTTCACCCGTTGCCGAAGGGATGGTTGATACCCTTATATCAATGGTCTTTGTCCCGAACTGGATGTTAATCCTTCCGTCCTGAGGCCTTCTTGTCTCAGCCACATCCATATTAGCCATCACCTTTATCCTTGCCACTATGTAGTCAAGAAGCCCGCGGTCAAGGCTCTTAACAGTCTTAAGACGGCCATCTATCCTGTAACGAACAGTGAGCCCCTTCTGTCTTCCCTCAATATGGATATCGCTTGCACCGGAGCGGATGGCATCCATTATTATCTGGTTCACAAGCTTGACAACGGGAGCATCCTCACCAGCCCCACTCAATATGTCATAGCCCTCACGCAAAGCACCTCCCTCTTCAGCACTGAACTCAACCTCTTCAGAAAAGAGCTGGGACATCTGCTCGGCTGTCTCAAGGAGTTCCTCAGAAGGGACAAACCTGAGATGGGCAAGTCTTCCTGCCTTCAGGGCAAGAAGGTTTGCCTTTCTGGCACCATCCTGGGAGCTAACAAGAAACTGGACCTCCTTATCGGTTGAAGAAACAGGGATGAAGTCAGACCTGTCAGGGAATCTCCTGTATAGCTCAAGGACATCCCCACTGATGCTTTCTATATCAACTACTATTTCATTCATATTTTATTGTAACCAAAAAAATCAAATAAACTCACCCAACCCAATAAACGCTATCAACTCAACAAACGCAACAAACCCAATAAACGCAAATAGGGCAATCAACGCACCTGATAGATAAAGGCCTCAAGCCCTTCCCTTTTCTTAAGCCTGTGTTTGATGTATGAGGCAGGGGCAATGCTGTTAAACCTGCCGATAAGAACCCTGTAACCCCTTCCGTCTTGCCTTATCTCCCCTGAATAGCCATGCTCCTGAAGCTCCCTTAAAAGAGCTCTGGCATTACGTTCAGAAAGGAAATAGCCAACCTGCACAGAATATACAGGCATGGGAGGGGGCTGTTTTTCCAGAGCTTTTTCCTGGAAAGTCTTTTCAGCACTCCCTGTCTCATAAGGCTCTATCTCCTTAAAGTCTAACCTTCTACTCAGGTTAAGGGAAAAACCCTCTTCTTTCCTTAAGCTGTTTTTAAAGGTAAGAAACATCCTCCCTTCTGGCTCAATGCCAGTGCCCGAATCTGTCTCTGACTCTTTGTCCCTTTGCTTCCCTTCCTTATCAGGCCCTTTGTCTGTATCCTTTTTCAGATGGTCGCCAATCTCCTTTTTCCCCTTTTCACCTAACTCTTCTGACTTTTCCCTTGTCAGCGACCTCAATCCCTCTCGGGTTCTTATAACTCGGGTATTTATGAAGACCATCATGTTGGTCTTTTCTGAACTCTTCTCGGTTGACCTGAAAAGGGCTCCCAGGATTGGTATGTCGCCAAGAAGAGGAATCTTCTTCTCGGTTACAGACTCGTCGTTTTTTATAAGTCCACTTATTACAATGGTGGTATTGTCCCTTATCTTAACAGTGGTATTGGTGCTTCTTGTCAGTGTTATCGGTGCAGAGGTCTCTCCAGAGGCTGAGGCAATCACCTTTTTTACCTCCTGGTAGATGTTTAGCAGGATGGTGTCACTGTCAACCAGATGGGGTAGTATCTTAAGCTTTATACCCACATCTCTGTAATCAAAGGTCTGCACCGGGTTGTTGTTTGCATCAAACTTGGTGCTTATCAGATAGGGTCTGTTTTCGCCAACAAAGACCTCGGCCTCCTCGTTGTCAAGGGTAAGGAGCTGGGGTTTTGACAGGATGTTTATGCCTGATTTAGACTTTATCGCATTAACCAGGGCGCTCAGGGTGGGAAACTTTACACCCTCGTAGGTTATTATATTTCCAAGTATGCCAAGGTTAAAGCCACCAGGTAGGGCAGCAAGGTTTGGCGGGTTTCCCTCAAGCACAGGTGACTGGAGGTCTATCACATTTCCCTCATTTATAAAGGTCCCTGTGCCCACCATGTTTTCGTTTCCTCCCCCTGCAAGCCACTCAATGCCAAATTTGGAGCCCTCCTCAAGGGTTGTCTCTATAATCAACGCCTCTACAAAGATCTGATCCCTCGGTATGTCAAGCTTCTCAATCAGTGCCTGCACCTTTGCATAGGTATCAGGGTCGCCGATAACCGAAAGGGTATTGGTGGATTTGTCAGCTGCCACAATAATCCTTCCAGCCTGGGCAGTCCTTTGCTTTCCAGTTACATTTCCTGTGAGCATCTTATTGATAATCTTTTCCACATCCTCAGCCCTTGCGTACTTGAGCTTAAAGACCCTCGGAAAGGTGGCTGACTCCTCCTCCCTGTCAACCTTTTCTATTATGTTTTCAATTATGCTGAGGTCCTGAGGAAGGGCAGCCACTACAAGAGAGTTTGAGGCATTGTCAACCATAAACACAGGCACAGCCCTTGTAAAATTAAGCTTGTTAAGGCCCACAAAAAAGCCCTTAAGGGAGTTGTTCAGGTCAGCGGCCTGGACATATTTGAGTTTGTATATCTTTACCATTACCTCCTTGCCCATGCTTGCAAGGCTCTCAATTACCCTTGCCATGCTCTTCAGGTTCTCTCCCCTGTCCTTTACCACCACGGTGTTAAGCTTTGGCATCACAACAAATCTACCAATATCAGACTTGATTATGTTTAAGAACCCGGTAAGCTCCTTTACATCAATGTTCTCAACCTGAAACACCGTAACGGTGAGGCTGTCCTTTTCAAGCTCTCCTTCCTTTCTAAAACGGGGGGCAAGCCTTGCTGCACCTCTTTTGTCAACCACGTAGAGTATCCCCTTTTCCCTGTTTATTGCATAGTTGTTAATCTCTAAAACGCTCTTAAGTATGTCAAGGAGTTCACCCTTACTGAAAGGCTTCTTTGCCCTTATGGTGACAGTGCCCCTTAGCATCTTGGGGTTATAAACAATGTTAACACCGGTAAGGTCTGAGACTATCCTTACAAAGTCTGATAGCTCGGTGTCTTCAAAGTGAATCCCCTCTGAGGGGTTGTCTCTGGACTTTTCAGCCCCTGAAAGAGCTATAACGGGAAAGGAAAAAACAGAAAGTAAAATCAAAACAATAATAGCCAATCTCTTCATTTAGTCCTCAATCTCAATAAAAATGGTCTTTTTTGCACCACCCCTTAACATATCAACAGTCACTGCGGTAACAGTGTCCAGCTTTCCGAGCATCTCAACAAGCCTTTCTGGAGAGCTGACATCCTCACCATTGACCCTCTTTATCACATCTCCAGCCCTCAAGCCAAGTTTGTAGAGAAAGGAGCCCTTTTTAATCATGGCTAATCGGTAGCCCAAAAACTCATCCTTTCTGTAATAGGGAGCAATCCTGAGGGTTGTAAGGAGCTTGTTCAGGTCCTTTGCCTTCTGAAGCACCTCAGCCCTTTTTACAACCACCTTCTCTTCCTGGGACTCTTCCTCCCTTTTAACTGTAGAAGGCCTTGATGAGACCATCCCGCCTTTTTCCTCAGGAAACTCAAGAAGGTATTCCCCCTTCGGGCCTTTAAGCACCACCCTGTCAAACTCAACCTTGCTTACCCTGTAGTTCGAAAGGCTGTCACCAGGATGGAGATATAGAATCTCATCACCGCTTTTCAGCACCGCCAGAGGTTTTCCATCAAGGAATATGCCAAGAAGCCTTGCCTTCTTTAAAGATGAAAGCACAGCTCCCTTCTCCCTGCCCGCCTTTGACTTAATGGCCCTTTGCTCTGTAACCCTTAACTCCATCACATTTCTGTTAAGTATATCGGCGATTGCCCTGTTCGGATTAAAGGGCCTTTGTCTCTGGGCAGGGCTGAAGGCCACCCTTTCAACCTCCAAAGGATAGGACCTGTAATATATATAGGAGCTTACCATCACTGCCAGCACAATACCTGATACAACAGGGTAAAGCACCTTAAACAGCTGCTTACCATGCCTCTGTAATAAATCATTAAACTCCATCATCCCGAACCAGTGATAACAAAACCATTATACCACAAGGAGTTTAATTATTAAAGCAAGAAATAGAATTAGCTTTCAGGTGGCAATAAAGGGATTGAAAAAGCTTTCCTACCCCCTACCCCCTACACCCTACACCCTAACTCATCATTCCACTGTTACGCTCTTTGCCAGGTTGCGAGGCTGGTCAACATTACAACCCCTGAGGCAGGCAATATGATAGGCAAGAAGCTGTAAGGGTATCACATTGACTATGGGAGCAAAGAAGGGATGAACCGACGGAACCTCTATGATGTCATCAACCTTGTCTTTTACATACTGAGCCTCATCGGTTATGGCAATAACCCTTCCCCCTCTGGCCTTTATCTCTTCTATATTTGAAAGGGTCTTGGTGAAGAGTTCATCAACTGGAGCTATAAACACCGAGGGTAACCCCTCCTCCACAAGGGCAATGGGTCCATGCTTCATCTCACCAGCAGGGTAGCCCTCTGCATGGATGTAGGATATCTCCTTCAGTTTCAGTGCACCCTCAAGGGCTATTGGATAGTTAATGCCTCTTCCAAGATAGAGAAAATCCTTTGCATAGCTCAGGCTCTTTGCAATCTCCTTTATCTGTACATCTGCCTTTAATGCCCTTTTAATAAGCTCGGGCACCTTTTTAAGCTGGAGCTTTAAGGTGTTTAATTCCCCATTGGTGAGCCTCTTTCTTTTAATACCCAGGGCAAGTGCAAAAAGTGAAAGGGCTGCAAGCTGAGAGGTAAAGGCCTTTGTTGAAGCCACACCAATCTCAGGGCCAGCACGGGTGTATAGCACGGCGTCGGCCTCCCGTGTTGCTGTGCTTCCCACCACATTGCAGATTGTAAGGGTTCTCGCACCGTGGGATGAAGCTTCACGCTGGGCTGCCAGCGTGTCAGCGGTCTCACCTGATTGGGTGATAGAAATAAAAAGTGTGCCCCTTTCAATAATGGGACTTCTGTATCGGTATTCTGAGGCGATATCCACATCTACAGGTATCCTGGTTAGTAGCTCAATTATATACTTCCCAATCAGGGCAGCATGATAGGAGGTCCCGCAGGCTACTATATGAAGCCTCTTTATATCAAGCATCTCCTTTGTGGAGATGCCAATTTCCTCTAACAGAAGTGTCGGGTTATCTATCCACTCATTTATGGTGTCTGCCACAGCCCTTGGCTGCTCATATATCTCCTTTAGCATGAAGTGGTCATAGCCTTCCTTCTCTGCCATTGAGGCTGACCAGTCAACCTCCTGCACCACTTTACTGACATCAACTCTCTTACATTTGTTCTGGCCAATATGCTCAATCTCCACACTATCTGGTCTCACCATACAGAAATGGCAGTCCTCAAGAAATACAAATCTTCTTGTATAGGGCAAAAGGGCAGGTATGTCCGAGGCAAAAAAGTGCTCCCCCTCACCTATTCCAATCACAAGAGGGCTTCCGTTGCGCACAGCATAGAGGTGCTCGGGAGAGCCCTCTATCATTATACCCAGGGCATAGCTACCTCTTAGATGGTTAAGAGCATTGAGAATTGCCTCCCTTTCAGGATACCCCCTCTTCAGATAATAGCTTATGAGATGGGGGACCACCTCTGTGTCAGTATCAGAGTAAAAGCTGACCCCCTCATCGGATAAAAAGTGACGAAGCTCACGGTAGTTTTCAATGATACCGTTGTGCACCACTGCCACACCCTCAACAAAATGGGGATGGGCATTCCTTGTTGATGGTGCTCCATGGGTTGCCCATCGGGTGTGGCCAATCCCTCTCATCACCCCTTCAAGACCTGAGGGTATTATCCTCTCAAGGTCTCTAATCTTACCTTTAACCTTAAAAAGCTCAATACCCGAACCATTCTGTATTGCTATACCTGCAGAGTCGTACCCTCTGTATTCAAGCCTCTTTAGGCCATCAATCAGTATGTCTACTGCCCTGTTCCTGTTTCCAATGTATCCTACTATCCCACACATCACTGACTCCTTATATACAAAATCAAGCAAATCTCGTGCCTGAAAATTAAGCCTTTTTTAAGTGTTCAATGGATACACTTTTTTATAAGCTTGACATTCTGTTGCCTTTAGATACAAAATAAAAAGAAAGGACAACCCAGGGCTGGTAACGGTGGCTTAGCATCTGTAAGGGAGACCTGAAAGGGAATTAATTGAGAGGAGGGCTTTATGAAGGGGCGGATTGGCTTTACCCTTGATGGCAACCTCAGGATAGTCTCGTGGGGGAAGGCAATTTCCGAGCTAACAGGGCTTTCAGCAAAGAATGTAAAGGGCAATTTTTATTACCAGGTCTTTCCCAGACTATCGGTTAATGGAAAGAAAGACCTCATTCAGGAAAGCCTCAGGGAAACTCGCCCGCTCAAGATAAAGGACTACCCCATACGATGCCTTTCGGGCATGCAAAGGGCAGACCTCTCCATAAGACCGCTAAAAAACAAAAGGGTCTCTGTAACCATAAACATTAAAAAAAGATGCAAATATGAAGAGGAGCTACAGTCCTGTAAAAGACTAATAGACCTTGGCAAGGATGCCTCAGCCCTTGCCCATGGTGTGAGAACCCCCCTTAACTCAATTAAGGGTGCGGTGGTTTATCTGAAGAATCGTTATCCTGAGGAAAAGCCCCTCCTTGAATTCATGGATATAATTGAGGAGGAGATAAATAAGCTTGATAGTTTTGTCTCCCGTTTTTTAACAGGCTCCCTAAGCCCTGGCACAGAATCAAAGACTGTTGATTTAAACAGTCTGATTAAAAACCTTGAACCCTTTCTCCTTATACCTGCCGAGACAAAAAAGCTTTCCCTATCCTATACTTACAACAAAATACCCCCTGTAAGGGTTGATCCCTTCCATATTGAGCAGGCACTGCTTAATCTTCTTAGCAATGCCGTTAACGCTGTGCCTGAGAAGGGCAAA
Source organism: uncultured Nitrospirota bacterium (assembly GCA_964539375.1). Classification (GTDB taxonomy): domain Bacteria; phylum Nitrospirota; class Thermodesulfovibrionia; order Thermodesulfovibrionales; family JdFR-85; genus JAADIE01. The sequence continues at coordinate 9,043 of CAZIIE010000046.1, forward strand.
ATAAAGGTTCAGACCTTTACCCAGATGCGGGGACAGAGAAGGTATGCTGTGGTGGAGATTTCTGACAATGGTCCAGGGCTAAAACACAAACCCTCAGATTACACCTCCCTGCCCAGGGAGGGTAACTCCCATGGCTTCGGTCTCTTCCTTACCCGTGAAATAGTCCAGTTTTACAGAGGTTCCCTTGAGATTGAAAGCCAGAGGGGCAAAGGCACAACCGTGAGGGTATTACTACCAGAAGAAAAGGATTAGATTATGGAAATAACCAACGGAAACATACTGATTGTGGACGATGAGCCAAATGCCTTAAAGGTGCTTTCAGCAATCCTTGAAGAGGACGGCTACAGGGTTGAAAAGGCTGACAATGTGGACGACGCCCTTGACCTTATAAGCACAAGCGACTTTGATGCAATAATAACCGACCTTAAGATGCCAGGAAAGGATGGCATGTTCCTTTTTGACTATGTGATGGAGAACGAGCCTGACATACCTGTAATCTTTCTCACCGCCTTTGGCACTGTGGAGTCTGCTGTTCAGGCAATGAACAGGGGTGCCTATTATTACTTTGTCAAGCCACCAAACTATACCCAGCTCAAGGGCATACTGGCAAGGGCAGTGGAGCAGAGGAGACTGAAGAGAGAGCTTGAAAGCATGCGCAGAAGGCTGCTTGAGCAGGGCAATCATGTAAACATGATAGGCTCAACAGCCGAGATGAAAAGGATCTTTGAGATAATAGATGCTGTTAAGGAATCATCAAGCTCAGTGTTGATTACTGGTGAGACAGGCACAGGAAAGGAGCTCATTGCAAGGTCCCTTCACTTTAACAGCTCCCGCAGAGACAAGCCCTTTGTGCCTGTAAACTGCGCTGCCATACCAAAGGACCTGTTAGAGTCAGAGCTCTTTGGTTACGAAAAGGGCGCCTTCACAGGGGCAACCTCAAGAAGGATAGGGAAGTTTGAAGAGGCCTCAGGGGGCACACTCTTTCTTGATGAGATAGGTGAGCTTGAGCTTCCACTACAGTCAAAGTTACTAAGGGTGCTACAGGAAAGGGAGATTGAACGGCTCGGGAGTAATAGACCTGTAAAGGTTGACTTCAGGCTTGTCTGCTCCACTAACCGAAACCTCCAGCAGGAGGTCAAGGCTGGAAACTTCCGTGAAGACCTCTACTACAGAATAAATGTGGTTGAGATCCATGTGCCACCCCTAAGGGAGCGTCTTGATGACATTCCCCTTCTTGCCACAGAGTTTGTCAATGAGTTTTCCATAAGAGAAAAAAAGAAGCTCACCATATCCGATGAGGTAATGGACATATTCAAATCCTATCACTGGCCAGGGAATATAAGGCAGCTAAAGAATATTATTGAAAGAGCAGTTGTGCTTGCAAGAACCGACCGCATAACCTACAGAGAGCTACCTGAAGAGATGAGACCACCTAAAAAGACCTATAAGCCAAGAAAGGTATCCTCTGACAGTCAGGAATTAAAAACACTGAGAGAGCTTGAGGAGCAGGCAATCCGTAACGCCCTTAAACAGTGTAACGGCAATAAGTCCAAGGCTGCAAAGCTTCTTGGTATCTCAAGAAAGGCCTTTTATAAGAGGTTAAAGGAGTATAATATTAGTTATTGAGTTATTGAGTTACTGAGTTGTGAGGGGGCTGGTCTTGTTTATCTCAAATATCCTCTTCCTCACCCTTACACCCTACCCCCCTACTCCCTACACCCTACCCCCCAACATCCTGTTTCCCATAGACACACTGTATCCATAGGCATCATTAATAAATAACCCTACTAAAACGGTTCAAAGCG
>CAZIIE010000047.1:0-10840 GCA_964539375.1 uncultured Nitrospirota bacterium
TGGTGCGAGAGGGGGGAGTCGAACCCCCACGGGTTACCCCACTGGATCCTAAGTCCAGCGCGTCTGCCAATTCCGCCACTCTCGCAGGTTGAAAAGAAAGCCATTCTTAAGGGTCTGTCAAGGGCTACATTAAGCATTTTAAAGGATTTTTCAGGGTTTGGTCAATCAGCTTTCTACAGCTGGTTATTTAAAGCAACCTGACAACCCCTTTAAAATAAACATAAAATTACCAGCCTTGTATCCCCCCTTGAAGATAGGTTAATATTATCCTATGAAACACTCAGAATATGTACCACTCCATCTACATACTGAGTACAGCCTCCTTGATGGTGCAATAAAGATAAAAGAGCTTGTTAAAAGGGCTGCTGAATTCAAGATGCCAGCAGTCGCCATAACAGACCATGGAAATCTCTTTGGTGCAATTGAGTTCTACAGGGCTGCTGTTAAAGAGGGACTTAAGCCTATTATTGGCTGTGAGGTCTATGTTGCACCTAAGGGCAGACAGGTAAAGGATAAAAACTCCAAGTCTGAAAATGCCTTTCACCTTATTTTACTTGCCCGTGACATGAATGGTTATAAAAATCTTGTAAGTCTCGTCAGCCGAGCCTATCTTGAGGGATTTTATTACAAGCCAAGGATTGACCATGACCTCCTTGAGCAGTACAGCGGAGGACTGATAGGGCTTAGCTCCTGCATGCATGGTGAAGTCCCCTATTATCTGCTTCAGGGTGATATTGATAGGGCAAGAAAGGCTGCCCTCCAGTACAAGCATATCCTCGGAGCTGAAAACTTTTATCTGGAGCTTCAGGACAACGGGCTTAAGGACCAGAGGAAGGCAAACCGCATGCTGCTTGAGCTGTCCAAAGAGCTTCACATCCCTGTGGTTGCCACCAATGACTGCCACTACCTGAACAGAGCTGATGCAAGGGCTCATGAGATACTGCTGTGCATACAGACAGGAAAGACCCTTAACCACACTGACAGGATGCGTTTTGAAACAGACCAGCTTTACTTTAAAAGCCCAGATGAGATGAAAAGGGCCTTCAGTGAGGTTCCCGAGGCTATAAAAAACACCATTGAGATAGCAGAAAGGTGTAACCTTGAGTTTAAACTCGGCAATTACATGCTTCCCCGTTACAGTATTGAGACTGGCCAGTCTCCTGAAGAATACCTCCGTGAACTTGTCTTAGAAGGTTTAAAGAAAAAGGTGGGAGAAAACCCACCAGAGGATTACAAAAAGAGGATTGAATACGAGCTCAGCGTGATCTTTAAGATGGGCTTTGCCTCCTATTTTCTCATCGTATGGGATTTTATTAACTTTGCAAGAAAAAGGGGTATCCCTGTTGGCCCTGGCAGAGGCTCAGCAGCTGGCAGTCTGGTTGCCTACTGCCTTGACATAACCGATATTGACCCCATCAGATACAACCTTCTTTTTGAGAGGTTCCTCAATCCCGAACGAATAAGCATGCCCGACATTGATGTTGACTTCTGTAAAGACCGCCGTGGTGAGGTTATTCAGTATGTGGAGGAAAAATATGGAAAGGACCATGTTGCCCAGATAATCACCTTTGGGACCATGGCTGCCCGAGCTGTGATAAGGGATGTGGGAAGGGTGCTCAGCATACCCTACTCAAGGGTTGATGAGATAGCCAAGATGGTCCCTGCTGGTCCGAATATCACCATCCAGAAGGCCCTTGAGCTTGAACCAGAGCTTAAAAAACAGTACGAATCAGACCAGACCGTTAGAGAGTTAATAGACATTGCCCAGAGGCTTGAGGGGCTCTCCCGTCACGCCTCAACCCATGCTGCGGGTGTGGTTATATCTCCCACCCCTCTGACAGACTATGCCCCCCTTTATAAAAATCCCTCTGAAGATACGGTGACCACCCAGTTTGACATGAAGTCAGTGGAGGCTATAGGACTTTTAAAGTTTGATTTTCTGGGGCTCAAGACCCTGACGGTTATTGACCGAACCCTCCGTTACATCGGCGAGTCAGGCAAAAGCCTTGATATTAACAAAATACCAATGGATGATGAAAAGACCTACAGGTTGCTTTCAGAGGGTAGAACCACAGGGGTGTTTCAGCTTGAAAGCTCGGGCATGAGGGAAATACTGATTAAGATGCAGCCAAACCGTTTTGAAGACCTGATAGCACTGGTTGCCCTCTACAGGCCAGGGCCACTTGGAAGCGGAATGGTGGATAATTTTATTAAGGGCAAAAAGGGGGAAATTGAGGTTAAATACGAAATACCCGAGCTAAAAGACATACTTGATGAGACCTACGGGGTGATACTTTATCAGGAACAGGTCATGAGGATTGCAAACAAGCTTGCTGGCTTCAGCATGGGTCAGGCCGATGTGCTTCGCAAGGCAATGGGTAAAAAGCTAAAGGACAAGATGGCTGAAATGGGTGAGGAGTTTGTCAAGGGTGCTGTAAAGAGGGGTATAAAGGAGGAAAAGGCTCGTAAGCTCTTTGAGTTGATGTCCTTCTTTGGTGAGTATGGCTTTAACAAATCTCACTCTGCTGCCTATGCCTATCTTTCCTATCAGACCGCCTACCTCAAGGCCCACTACCCAGTTGAGTTCCTTGCAGCCAACCTGTCAGAGGAGGACAAAACAGAAAAAATCGTCCTTTTCATTAATGAGTGTAAATCAATGGGTATTGAGGTGCTACCACCTGATGTTAACCTGAGTGGCAGTAACTTCAAGGTGGTTGGTGGTGCAATCCGATTCGGTCTTGATGCTGTTAAGGGGGTTGGTCCCTCAGCAGTAGAGGAGATACTGAGGGCAAGAGAGGATGGCCCCTTTAAGTCAATAGAGGACTTCCTGAGAAGGATAGACTCAAGCAGGGTAAACCGCAAGGTCCTTGAAAGCCTTGTTAAGGCAGGCGCCTTTGATAGCCTTGTGGAGGGCAACTCTACAGAACTGAAAAGGGCCATTGCAATGGACCAGATTGAAAGCCAGCTCGGAAGAAAGGACCCTGGTCCCTCACTCTTTGGTGATATGGAAGGGTCCGATGCAGCAGAGCCCTCTGGCACTATAAAACCCTGGGAGGTGGATGAGCTTCTCAGGTATGAAAAGGAGGCCCTTGGCTTTTATATAACAGGCCACCCCCTGAGCAAGTACTCAAGATACCTGAAGCTCACCGGTGTAGTAAGCACCTCAAAGATTGAAGACCTGAGGGATGGAGCAAATATCAGGATAGCAGGCATTATAACAGAGCTAAAGAAAAAGACCACAAAGGAAAAGGGCTCTCAGATGGCAATTTTTGTGCTTGAAGACGAAGAGGGCTTTATAGAGTGTATTGCCTTTCCAGATATTTACAGTGAGTTCAGGCCAATACTTCAGAAAAACGAAATGGTTATCCTCAGGGCAACAGTTGACCGCAACGAGGAAAAGGGTATAAAGCTCCTTGTAAGAGAGGTAACCCCCCTTGAGGAGGGGCTTTTCTCCAGCACAAAGGCTCTGGAGATTATACTGCCTGAAGAAAGGGTGGAGCCAGGGGCTGTCCGTGCCTTCAGGGAGCTAATCAGCAGATACCCTGGAGAAAGCCCTGTCTATGTTCGCATCAGGTACCAGGACCATGAAACCCTGATTGGCACAAACCTTTCAGTATCTCTATGCACCTCTCTGGTTGATGAACTATCTGAAATCATCGAGGATGCCCTATTGCGACTTCCCCAGGGTAACGGACAAAATGGTATAATTAATAGAAATTTAACCCCTTCAGAAAAGCGTCAAAAAGAGAGATACAATGGTAAGGTTCTATCTTGATTTTGAAAAGCCCTTACAGGAGATTGAGCTAAGGTTAGAGGAATTAAAGCGTCACAGTAACGGCCAGACCCCTGAGCTCAACACCGAACTTAAGAGGCTTGAAGAGAAGGCTGAAAGACTCAGGTCTGAGATATTCTCAGGCCTTACCGCCTGGCAACGCACCCAGCTTGCCCGACATCCTGACCGTCCCTATACCCTTGACTATATCCAGCGTATAACCGACGACTTTCTGGAACTCCATGGTGACAGAAAGTTCGGTGACGACCCTGCCATTGTTGGCGGCATAGGCTCAATACAGGGTCAGACCTTCTACATAATTGGCCATCAAAAGGGAAGAGGAACCAGGGAAAGGATAAGAAGAAACTTCGGCCAGCCCCATCCCGAAGGATACCGTAAGGCGCTCAGACTTATGAAACAGGCAGAGCAGTTTGGAAAGCCTGTACTCAGTTTTGTTGACACCCCAGGGGCATTCCCTGGTATCGGGGCTGAAGAAAGGGGTCAGGCTGGTGCCATTGCAGAAAACCTCCTTGAGATGTCCCGTTTACGCACACCGATTATCTCCATAGTGATAGGTGAAGGCGGTAGCGGTGGTGCCCTTGCCCTTTCAGTGGCTGACCGTCTCTATATGCTTGAGCACGCCATCTATTCGGTTATCTCCCCTGAAGGCTGTGCGGCAATTCTGTGGAAGAAAAACGGTGAAATCGGCACTGAAGAATACGAAAGGGCTGCTGAAGCTCTGAAATTGACTGCTAATGACCTTTACAGCCTTGGAATTATAGACGGCATAATCAAGGAGCCCTCAGGTGGAGCCCACCGAGACCCTGACACAATGGCAAGGACCATAAAGGAAAAGGTGCTTGAAACCCTTGAGGAACTCAGGGCTAAACCTATTGATGAGCTGTTAGCCCAGAGGTATCAGAAGCTCCGTCGTATCGGACAGGCAGCTCCTGGTAGTTAACCTAACTTTCCTGCCCGAACACCCTTTTAAAGATAAAGTCCACATTCCTCAGGTAATGGTCAAGCTTGAATATCTGGTCTATCTCCTCTTCAGTAAGGTGTTTCAGAACATCGCTGTCTTCTCTGAGGACCTCCCTGAAATCTCTCCTTTCCTGCCAGCTCTTCATGGCATTTCGCTGAACGAGTTGATAGGCATCCTCTCGGGTTAGCCCCTTTTCAGTAAGGGCAAGGAGTACCCTCTGGGAATTGTAAAGGCCAAAGCTCCTGTTGAGGTTTTCCATCATCCTGTCAGGATATACATGAAGTCCCTTCAGGATGCCCTTAAGCCTGTTAAGCATATAGTCAACAAGTATGGTGCTATCAGGTATTATCACCCTTTCAACCGAAGAGTGGGATATATCCCGTTCATGCCACAGTGCCACATTCTCCAGGGCTGCCAGGGCATTAGCCCTAACTACCCGAGCAAGCCCAGAGAGGTTTTCACAGCCAACAGGATTTCTTTTATGGGGCATAGCAGAAGAACCCTTTTGCCCCTTTGAAAAGGGCTCTTCAGCCTCAAGCACCTCGGTTCTCTGCAGATGCCTGACCTCCACAGCTATCTTTTCTACCGAGGCAGCAATCAGAGAAAGGGTAAGGATAAACTCGGCATGGCGGTCTCGCTGAACCACCTGAGTGGCAACCGGTTCAGGTCTGAGACCGAGCCTTTCAAGAACCTTCTCCTCAATCTCAGTTGGTATGTTTGAAAAGGTACCCACAGCACCAGAAAGCTTACCAACCGATATGACCTCCTTTGCCCTTTTCATTCTCTGAAGATTTCTTTTCATATCCTCATACCAGAGGGCAAATTTGAGCCCGAAGGTCATTGGTTCAGCATGGACACCATGGCTTCTACCCATACAGGGGGTGTCTTTGTATCTGAGTGCCTGGTCCTTTAACACATCAAGCAAAGCCTCAATATCTCCAATAATGATATCCGAGGCATCTCTCATCAATAAAGCCAAGGCAGTATCCAGTATGTCCGATGAGGTAAGCCCCTTGTGAATATAACGGGATTCGGGCCCCACCTGTTCGGCAACTGATGTAAGAAAGGCTATCACATCATGCTTTACGGTCTGTTCTATCTCGTCAATCCTTTTAACATCAAAGCCTGCCCTTTCCTTGATGGTCTTGAGAGCCTCCTGGGGTATCTCGCCAAGCTCAGCCCAGGCCTCACAGACCGCTATCTCCACCTCAAGCCACTTCTGATACTTGCTTTCAAGGGTCCAAAGCCTTCCCATCTCATCTCTTGTGTACCTTGCTATCATCTGGAATTCCTCCTTTTTTCTCTGGAATCAATCATTATGGTCACAGGCCCATCGTTTATCAGGTAGACCTTCATCATCGCACCAAAAAGCCCCCTTTGGGTCTTTATACCAAGGGATTCAAGCTCCCTGATAAATTTCTCATACATTTCCTCAGCCTTTCCTGGCTCTTCAGCCTCATCAAAGGAGGGTCTGTTGCCCTTACGGGTGCGAGCTGAAAGGGTAAACTGGGAGACAACCAGTGCCTCATACCCCTGGTCAAGCAATGAGAGGTTCATCCTGCCCTGCTCATCCTCAAAGACCCTGAGGTTTGAAACCTTCCTGGCCGTGTATCTGAGGTCTTCCTCGGTATCACCCTTCAGAACACACAGAAAGACAAGCAAACCCCTGCCAATCTCTCCAACAACCTTCTGGTCAACCTCAACCCTTGCCTCAGCTACCCTCTGAAGGAGTGCAAGCACTAGGGGTTCCCCTTTTCCCACTGAATGGCCTTTTCATAGTGTCTGAACTGTCGCTCCATCTCCTTAAACTCAGGGGTATGAACCCTGCGGCGACCATCCCTGCCCCTTTTTATGCCCAGGAAGGCATGAAGCATCTCATGGTAAACCACATACTCAATATAGTATCTGGGAACCCTCGGGCTGTCCAGCAGGGGGTTTATCCTTATGGTCTTTGTCTCATAGTTATAACTGCCAAGGGTGCGTTTCTGCACAGCAGGCCTTCTCTGTCGCCTGCCCCAGGTTATCTGTAACTGGAGGGCACCGTCAAAGTACTCCCTGTTTAGCTGCTCAAAGATTCTTCTTAGGTCATAAAACCTTCCCTTTGGCGATATCCTTGAAACCCTTTTTGACCTCTTTTTTACCCTCCACTGGTTTCTCCTGAAAAACTCGTTTATCAGTGGTGTCTTTATACCGGGGTTTTTTATAAGCTCTGAAATCTCATAAATCACATCAAGGGGTGCCTCTCTGAAGAGTCTCTGAATGCGCAGTAAAACCTTTTCCCCCTGTTTTTTAAAGCTTATTATGTTTATCCGATTGTTTGTGTAGGTAATTTCAATCTTCTTGCCAGTTGTCTTCTCAAGAACCCTTTTTAGATCCATCCTTTTACTCCCTATCCTCTGACACCTGAGTCCAACCTGACTGGTCAGACTTTTAACACACTGGTATAGGGTAAAAAACCTCTTTACCCACCCCGGACACTTCCCCGGGGGAGTTAAATTGCAGGAAGGTATGTTTAAGATTACAGTAAAAAAGGCTGTTTTTTCAACAACCCCTGTTGACTTGCAACCAGAAGACCGATATTTCGTATAATATAATTAACCAAGTAATAACTTTATTAATTAATCCCCTTAACCCTGAGGAGGTTACAATGAAGACATCCATCCACACCAGGCATATTTCAGAAAAGACCTGGGAGGAGGAAAGCGGTTTTCTTTCCTTTCTTTCAAAGGTGCCCGCTGAGGTTCAGCGCTTTGAGGAAAGCTTCAGAATGGGTCTCAGGTATTTACACCTCCCCCCTGAGGCAATAGATGGAGATGAACAAAGGGCACAGAATACCGCCTTTGTGGTGGTAAGGAAGAACCGTCTGCTTCCCGAAAGGGACTACTGTCTTTATGCAGTCTTTGAAGACAGGTCTTTAAAGGCAGGTTATGGCATTTACAGAGATAACAGGATAACCACCGTGAAGGAAATCGCCCCTCTTACCCAGTTTAAAAAGGCAGAGCAGACCCTTTATGGCTGGCTGAGGGAGTTACTGAAGATATCCTGCGAAAAGCCCTAATCACCTGTTATTTTTACAAGCACCTTGCGGGTTCTTGGACCGTCAAACTCGCAGAAGAAAAGGCTCTGCCATGTGCCAAGCTGGGCCCTTCCACTGCTTATCAGCAGGGTTACAGAGGAGCCCACCAGAGTTGCCTGGATGTGGGCATCAGAATTCCCCTCCATGTGGGCATAGGAGGCCCTGTGTGGGACGAGTTTTTCAAGCATCATCAGTATATCCTCTTTAACCGAGGGGTCTGCACCTTCATTAATGGTTACCCCTGCCGTAGTATGAGGCACATATACCACACAGATACCCTCGGTTACACCGGAAGACTCAATAACGTCCTGAACCTTACGGGTAATGTCAATAAACTCCCTTCTTCTTGAACTCTTAAGGGTAATCTGCCTTAACACAGCCTTCACCTCCTTTATTTTATCCTCTGGGCAATGCCACAGACTATGAAATATACCTCCTCTGCCCCTGATGCCACAAGCTGATTGACCTTGCCTGCCAGGTCCCTGAACCTCCTTGCAAGGGGATTTTCAGGCACTATGGAAAGGCCAACCTCATTGGAGACCAGAAACACATCAAGACCACTCAGCCCATCTAATTCCTTGATAAACAGTTTAACCTCCTTAATTATATCATCATCTTCCATACCCTCCATAATCATGTTAGTAAGCCAAAGGGTTACGCAGTCTATCAGTGCCACATCGTAATCGCCCTTAATTTTGTCCAGAAGCCACCTGAGTCGGAGTGGCTCTTCAAAGGTAACCCAGTCCTTACCCCTCTCCTCCCTGTGTCTTCTTATCCTTTCCCTCATCTCAGGGTCTGTTTCAGTAGCTGTGGCAATAAAGGCCCTTCTTTTTCCAGCCCCGAAGGCTTTCCTCAGCGCAAAACTGCTCTTGCCACTTTTTGCCCCACCAACCACAAAGACCACCTTACCCATCCAGGACCTCCCCTGTTGCCACCATTGTCAAATACTCCAGAATGGTTTCATAGTTTTCAGGCCTGTGGGGGAAAATACAGCCCGAGCAGTCCTTGATAACCCTTCCCGTTGGCAAGGTGATGTAATGGGGAGTGCCGAGACATTCAAGGTAATACATAGGACAGTAGCAGAAAAGACAGTTGAAATCCTCTGCATCTGTCTGATGGCAGGGAAAATACTCACAGGCATAATTCAGAAAATACCTTGATGAATTCTCTACAGTTGTTCGGACAGTCTTTTTCATTCCAGATTTTTAACACAATATATGGTGATATGTCAACCATAAAATAACAATATATAGTATTAGCAATCTTTTCAGGGCTCTCCGGGCACTTTTTAAAGGTCTACTGTGTCAAAGACCTTCAGTGGATACCTCTCCTAACCGAATCTGATATAATCAACCCTATGGGTAAAGGACGAGAGATAGTCCGTTCAGCATCGGTGATGTCCCTTGCCACCCTGATAAGCAGGATACTGGGCTTTTTGCGGGACATGGTGCTTGCCCGCTATCTTGGTGCAACAGGGCTTTCAGACACCTTTTTTGTTGCCTTCAGGGTTCCCAACCTTCTCAGAGAACTCTTTGCTGAGGGCTCCATGTCCTCTGCCTTTGTGCCCGTGCTTTCTGAGGTGAGTGCAAAAAGGGGTGAGGAGGAGGCTGGACGGGTTACATCCATAACCTTTACCTTTCTCATTGTTTTTGTGGGCCTTGTGGTTGTCCTTGGAATACTGCTTGCTCCCCAGATAGTTGCTCTTATAGCACCTGGCTTTAAAGAGCCTGAAAAGTTGAGCCTCACCATAACCCTTACAAGGATTATGTTTCCCTTTCTTCTCTTTGTAAGCCTTGCAGCCCTGTGCATGGGTGCCTTAAATGTGAAAGGGGTTTTCTTTGTGCCTGCCATGGCCTCCTCCTGGTTTAATCTAACGGTTATTGTGCTGGTTATTACAATCACAGCGGTAACCAGAAGTCCCCTGATAGCAGCAGCCACAGGCATCACCGTTGGTGGCTTTATGCAGTTTGCCACTCAGGTGCCCACCTTTCTAAGGAGGGGCTACAGGTTCAGGTTTAACTGGTCCTTCAATGATGAGGCCCTTAAAAAGATAGGCCGCCTTGTGCTTCCCACCACAGTAGGACTTGCTGTATCCCAGATAAACATCTTTGTAAGCACCATCCTTGCTTCCTACCTTAAAGAGGGCAGTATCACCTACCTCTATTACTCCATGAGGCTTATACAGTTTCCTGTTGGCATATTTGGTGTGGCAATGGGTATGGCTGTGCTTCCCACCCTTTCAAGGCATGCCTCTACAGGTCAGATGGAGGCTCTGAAGGAGGATTTTTCCTATGCTATAAGAATGCTCTTTTTTATCAGCCTGCCCTCCATGATGGGTTTAATTGCCCTGAGAGAGCCAATCGTAAACCTACTTTTTCAGCGAGGTCAGTTTGACTACACCGCCACCCAGGGAACGGCCTTCTCCCTGATATTTTACAGCCTTGGTATATGGTCAATCGTAGGGACAAGGGTGGTTGTGGCAGCCTTTTATTCTATGCAGGACACCCGCACACCTGTGGCAGTTGCTGCCCTTGCGATGGTGCTTAACATACTGTTCAGTCTCCTGCTTATGGTGCCCTTAGGCCACGGGGGGCTTGCCCTTTCAAACTCTCTTTCATCCTGGGTAAACTTTTCCTTACTCTTTTACATTCTGAGAAGGAAACTCGGAAGGCTTGGTGGAAGGGAGATTTTAAAGGGGTTTTTAAAGACCCTTCTTGCCTCCTCTCTGATGGCTCTGGTTGCATGGGCTTTGCTGAGAGGTGAGCTCTGGCAGGAAAGCGGATTTATCACAAAAAAGGCACTCTATCTGTTCCTTACGATAGTCCTTTCAGCCCTGCTTTATGGCGGCTGCTGTAAGATTATGGGAGTGGAAGAGTTGAAAGAACTCTTCAGGATAATAAAGGAACGCTCCAGGGGTTGATTGATTAATCTTGGAAGCCTCTTAAGGAATGCCCTTTGGTGGCGGGGGGAGGATTTGAACCTCCGACCTTCGGGTTATGAGCCCGACGAG
>CAZIIE010000048.1:0-10719 GCA_964539375.1 uncultured Nitrospirota bacterium
ATCACAACGATTATTTCAAGGTAAAGTAAAAAATTCTTATAGTTTTATTATTTAACCCCGATAATGTGCGGCTTTACAGTCAGGGAAAATCGGTAAGCTACAGGTGAAGATATAACACCTTAATGACTCAAACCGCATAGATACTCATGTATTGCCCTGGCAGCCCTTCTTCCAGCACCCATTGCAGAAATCACAGTGGCAGCCCCTGTAACAATGTCACCCCCTGCATAAACACCCTCAAGGTTTGTCCTGCCAGTCTGTTCATCAACCACTATGTATCCCCTCTCATTTACCTCAAGTCCCTTCACCTCACTGGTCAGAAGGGGGTTTGCCCTTGTTCCAATTGCAATTATAACCACATCAGCAGGTATAAGAAAATTTGAGCCCTCAACGGGCACAGGTTTTTTCCTGCCACTTTCATCAAGACCGCAGAGCTCCATCCTCACACATTCCAGAGCCTTCACCCAGCCATCCTCGCCCCTTATTCTGACAGGATTGGTGCAGAGCTCAAACCTCACACCCTCCTCAATAGCATGCTCAACCTCCTCCTTCCTTGCTGGAAGCTCAGTCATAGAACGGCGGTAGACCACGGTTGCCTGCTGGGCGCCAAGCCTGAGGGCGGTCCTCACCGCATCCATTGCAACATTGCCTCCGCCCACCACCACCACCCTTTCGCCAATCTTAACCGGTGTGTCACACTCGGGAAACTGATAGGCCTTCATAAGGTTAATCCTTGCAAGGAACTCATTGGCTGAATATACACCGTTCAGGTCCTCTCCCTCTATGGCCATGAACCTGGGGAGCCCTGCACCCACTCCGATGAAGCAGGCGTCAAAATCCCTTCTTATCTCATCAAGGCCTATAAGCTTTCCAACTATTGCATTGGTAACAATCTCCACGCCCATCTCCTTAAGAAGGGCTATCTCCCTTTCAACTATCCTGTTGGGGAGCCTGAACTCTGGAATACCGTAAACAAGCACCCCTCCTGGCTCATGGAGTGCTTCAAAAATGGTTACACTGTGTCCCCTTCTTCTAAGGTCATAGGCACAGCTTAACCCTGAGGGACCGCTTCCAACGATGGCAACCCTTTTGCCTGTCTCAGGCTCCATCTGAACCAAACCCTTTGTTCCATAGGACATCTCCCAGTCTGCAACAAACCTCTCAAGCCTACCAATCGCCACAGGTTCGTGCTTTTTCCCAAGCACACAGTGCATCTCGCACTGACGCTCCTGGGGGCAGACCCTGCCGCAGACAGCAGGCATCAGGTTTACCTCCTTTATCTTAAGACAGGCCTCAAGGAACCTGCCCTCTTTAATCAGGGAAATAAACTCGGGTATAGGCACCTGAACAGGACAGCCCTTTACACAGCCTGGTTTTTTACACTGAAGACAACGGGCAGCCTCTTTCAGGGCATCCTCAGGGCTGTATCCCAGAGCCACCTCAAGGAAGTTCTGAACACGCTCAGAGGGTGGCTGTTCAGGCATGGGGGTCTTTCGGGAAATTCTGTCTTTTTCCATTACTCCGTCAATATTCTGTCAGCATGAAGCCTTTTCCATTGTTCAAAGGAAAGGCGTTCCTCCTCTTTATAGGTCTGCTGTCTCCGGATTAGCCTCTGCCAGTCAACCAGGTGGCCGTCAAAATCAGGGCCATCCACACAGGCAAAGAGCACCTTACCGCCGACAGCGACCCTGCAGCCTCCACACATACCTGTGCCATCAACCATAATAGGATTGAGACTTACTATGGTCTTGACCTTGAAGGGCCTTGTAAGCTCGCTTACCGCCTTCATCATAACCGATGGGCCCACTGCCATAACCCTATCGGGTCTGTCTGCAACGAGCACCTCCTTTAAACCATCGGTAACAAAGCCTGCTATCCCTTCTGAGCCATCGTTAGTTGTGATAACAACCCTATCAGAGACAGTGGTCATCTCCTCTCGGTAGATAATCAGGTCAGCCGAACGGGCACCGATGATAGTGGTAATCCTGTTTCCTGCCCTTTTTAGCTCCCTTCCTATAGGATAAAGGGGCGCAACTCCAAAACCACCACCAACCAGTACCACATGGCCATAACAGGCTATCTCAGTGGGCTTGCCAAGGGGTCCACAGAGGTCAAGCAGTTCCTGACCCTCTTCAAGTAGAGACATCTCTGAGGTGGTTTTACCCACAGCCATAACTATCAGGCTTATGCTACCAGCATCAGGAGAGATATCAGCCAGGGAAAGGGGTATCCTCTCACCACAGCTGTTAACCCTTACCATTACGAACTGGCCTGGCCTTGCAACACGGGAAAGCCTCGGTGCCTCTATCCTGAAATAGAACACATCAGGCTTTCTGATAACCCTCTTTTCCAGTATCTTTGCCATATCAAAATAAATGCATATACTGTGCCAGAAGCCTTTTCAGGGGATATTCAGGCTGTCAAAGATGCCAAACAGGGTGGTAAGTGCCACTGAATCAGGGGGGAGTTCAAAAACAGGCCTTCCCTCAAGGTCAAACTGAAAGACCATCGGGTCGTTCGGCACTGTGCCTGCCACCTGAAGCCCCAGGTCTTCGGCATATTTAACAAGGGTGTCCCCTTCCTGTCCCGAGACCCTGTTTATGATCAGTACCCGCCGGTCAATATCAAGCTTTAGCTCATCGATCAGGTCAGCTATCCGTTTGGCGGTCTTTACACCCTTTACGGTTGGGTCGCTCACCATTAACAGGAGGTTTACCTTGTGGGTGGTACGACGGCTCAGGTGCTCCATGCCAGCCTCATTGTCTATGACCACATAGGGGTACTTCTCTGAAAGGATGTCCGTATATTTCCTTATAATATTGTTGGCAGCACAGTAACAGCCAGGCCCCTCGGGTCTTCCCATCACAAGGAGGTCAAAACCCTCAGCCTCCACAAGGGCCTGCTGAATCTGGTACTCAAAAAGCTCCTCCATGCTCATACCACCGGGGCGATCAGCACCTGAACGGATGGTCTCAAGGGAGGACTCCCTGAGTGCTCCCACCGTGGTGTGAACCTCCACACCGAGGGCCTCGTTAAGGCAGGCGTTACTGTCTGCATCCACTGCCAGCACCGGGCCCCTCCTTTTTTCAAGCAGATACCTTACCATCAACCCTCCCACGCTGGTCTTCCCAGTGCCTCCCTTTCCTGCAAGGGCTATAAGATAGGACATAGAGCTCTCCTTTCCTTGAATCCCTTTTTGGTTAGACTGGATTATTAATTTTATGGTAACATACGAGATATTTTAAATAACAGGGGGCTTCGGGCAATGATAGATGAACTCAAATACGACTCCAACGGCCTTATACCAGCCATAGTGCAGGATGCACAGACAGGTGAGGTGCTAATGATGGCCTACATGAACAAAAAGGCACTCCAGATGACCATTGATACAGGCTACACCCACTTCTGGTCACGCTCAAGGCAGAAATACTGGAAAAAGGGCGAAACCTCTGGACATGTACAGGAGGTAAAGGATATACTCGTTGACTGTGATAGAGATACCCTGCTTATAAAGGTCATTCAGCATGGCCCTGGTGCCTGCCACACAGGCCACAGAAGCTGTTTTTACCGTGACATAAAGGGAAGGGAGCTCTCTGAGAAGGTCTTTTCCGAAGAGGATGTTTATGGAAAGAAGGGTTCTTGAGGAACTCTATCAGGTAATTGCTGACAGAAAGGAAAACCCCAGAGAAGGCTCATACACCTGCTATCTCTTCAAGAAGGGAAGAGATGAGATACTGAAGAAGTTAGGGGAGGAGGCAGTAGAGGTAATCATTGCTGCTAAATCGGATGACACCTCCCATACCACCTACGAGGTGGCAGACCTCATATACCATACCCTTGTAATGATGGTTGAGACAGGAATCAGCCTTGATGACCTGTACAGGGAGCTTGAAAGCAGGTCTGGCATGTCAGGCTTTGAGCATAAAAAACTCCAGGGAGGTCAGTGATGGACTGTATCTTTTGCAAGATTATTAACAGGGAGATACCCTCAAAGATAGTTTATGAAGACGACCTCTGTCTTGCCTTTGAAGACATCAATCCCCAGGCACCTGTCCACATACTGGTAATTCCCAAAAAACACCTCTCCTCAGCCCTTGAGATGAAAGAGGCTGACCGTGAACTGATGGGGCATCTGGTGCTTGTGGCCTCCAGGATTGCCGAGCAGAAAAACATTGCCCAGAGTGGATACCGCCTTGTGCTTAACACAAACAGTGATGCAGGCCAGACGGTCTTTCATATACATCTTCATCTTCTTGGCGGGAGGGTAATGTCCTGGCCACCAGGATAATCCTTTTATGAAGCCACGCATTCTAAATAGCACCACAGTCTGGAAGGGCAACTTTTTAAAGCTAAAGAGACTGGAGCTTCTGAACAGTTCAGGCAGACCCTTTTACTGGGAGGTGGTTCAGCGGGTTGGCACAAAGGGTATTGTCGCAGTAGTGCCCTTTACTGATGATGGACAGGTACTCCTGATTAAACAATACAGACCCCCTGTTGACTCCTATGTGGTGGAGTTTCCTGCAGGGCTTAATGACAGAGACGAACCCCTTGAGGAGGTGGCAAAGAGGGAGCTCCTTGAAGAAACTGGCTACAGGGCTGAAAGGGTTGAGTTCCTGATAAGGGGGCCTCTTTCCTCTGGTGCCTCATCGGAGATACTGACGGTCTTTACCGCCTTTTCTGTAAAGCCCTCGGGCCCTCAGCGCCTTGATGAGGTTGAAGAAATAGAGGTAATAAAGCTACCGGTTGAGGGCTTTATGAAAAAGCTACTGAAACTCCAGTCTGAGGACACCTACATTGACCTGAAGATACCAGGTCTTTTTGAACTTGCCCTGACGAGGTGGTATGGAAATGAGCATTAAGAGGAAGTTTGATTTAATAATACTCCTTTTTATTGCCCTTTTTCTGGTCTCTCTGGTTATAACCTATTCGGTAACAAAAAACATGGAAAACAAGACCAGTGAGCTTGTAAACCTCTCAAAGGAGCTTGACTTTCTTACAAACCTCCGAACAACCATACTTAACCTGAGCTACAGTGTGAACGAGTACCTGAAATACAATGATGAAAAAACCAGGATACATATAGAAGAGGGCATAAAAAATCTTCACCGCATAGTTGCAAAGGCAAGGATCATGAGCCTTGATGAGGATGAGGAAAAGCTTGTTAGCTATCTAATAAATAATGTCAGCAGATTTGAACGGCTTCTTAACAAGATACTTTTTTCAAACAGCAAGGCAGACAAAACCCTTGCCCACGAGGCTTTGCAGGTTGAGCTTTTCAGCAAGGCTCTTCAGGAGATTGACAAACACTGGTATGAAGACTTTGACAAAATATACAGGGCACAGGTTGAATCAGAAAGGGCTCAGACCTTTGTCTTTCATTTCTATGTAGCTCTGCTTGTTTTTCTGCTTCTGGTCTTTTTCCTGATCAGAAAGCTGATAAAAAGGAACTTCGTTCTGCCAATAATCACCCTCAGTCAGAGAAGCTTTAAGATGGCCACAGGGGATTTGAGTCAGAGGCTCAGCATAAAATCTGGAGACGAACTTGAAGAGCTTGGCAACAACTTCAACCTGATGGCAGAAGCACTGGCTGAAAAGATAAACGACCTTGAAGCCTATGTAAAAAAGGAGCAGAAACTGATCAGGGAACTCTCAATCCTTACAGAGTTTATAGGCTATGTGGTCAGTGAAAAGGATGTGGAACTGCTCTTTAAGAGGCTTGTAGAAAGGGCCAAGGACCTGCTCAAGGCTGACTGTGGTGCAATCAGCATTTCCCAGGGTGATAACAGGGGTCTATATTACTCAACCACCGAACAGCTTGACCTTGAGGCCCTTCAGTCCATACTGAGAAAAAGGGGCACCACCCTGGATGACCTGCTAAGCTCCCAGGAACTCATCAACACGGAGATAACAAATCCGACCATACAGCGTCTTTACAGGATAAGATATGCCCTCTTTATGCCCCTCAGCACCTCAACCTCATTAAGAGGTGTGATAGCCCTATTCAGAATGGACGCTCCCTTCAGTGAGGATGATGAAAACAGCCTTTTCAATTTTGCCTTTCAGGCCTTTCAGACCATCTCCCTCCAGAACGAGCTCTCCAAGCTGGCAAAGACCGATGGTCTTACCGGGCTTTACAATCACAGGGTCTTCCAGGAGAGGCTGAAAGAGGAGATAATGCGTGCCCAGAGGTATAAGAAAAGGCTCTTTCTTCTTATGGCAGACATTGACCACTTCAAAAGGATAAACGACACCTACGGACACCAGACAGGCGACAGGGTTCTAAAGACCGTTGCCGAGATTATAAGAAAAAGTGTCCGACAGCTTGACTTTCCTGCCCGTTACGGTGGTGAGGAGTTTGCCCTTTTGCTGCCTGAGACAGACTGTGAAAATGCCTTCAAGGTTGGTGAAAGAATTAGAAAGGCCATAGAGGAGCACGAATTCAGGCTTGACAATGGTGAGACCTTCAAACTGACCATCAGTATCGGCATTGCCTGCTACCCCTTTGACAGCCGTGACAGGGAGGAGCTTGTAAAAATGGCTGACAGTGCCCTGTATCACGCCAAGGAAAGCGGAAGAAACAGGGTGTGTCTTTATAGCTCAATTGCACAATGAAGGGTTATATAAAAAGAGAGATACTGAAAGTAACAAAGGAATTAAACCGAGAGGAAGACCTAATAGCGGTGGAGAAGCGTCTCCGCCTCAGGGTCAACGGGCAGGAGATACTGAAGCTTTACTGTAGCCCCACAATGGTCAGGGAGCTTGTTGCAGGCTTTATTATGACCGAGGGCATCATAGAGGGCAGCTGGTGTGCTGAAAGAATGGAAATATCCTATGGCGATGATATAGTGGTTGATGTACCTGCAGAGGGTGAGGTCAACCTTGAGGGTGCCACCATTACAAGTGGGTGTGTGGGCGGAATTACCTTTGACCATTCGCTGAACACCGAAGGAAGAAAACCCTCAGATATCTCACTCGGGGCTGGACAGTTAAGGGAGCTCTTTCAGTCCTTTCAGAGGGCATCAAACCTCTACAACCTCACGGGCTGTATTCACAGTGCAGCCATCTCTGATGGAAAAAGCCTTATAGTGCTTGCCGAAGACATCGGAAGGCACAATGCAGTTGACAAGGCAATTGGTTACTGCTTTTTAGAGAATATACCCCTGAACGATAAAATAATTCTGGTAAGCGGCAGGCTTTCCTCCGAGATGGTTTCAAAGTGTATCAGGTGGGCTATACCTGTTGTGGTAAGCCGAACCGCCCCAACAGCCCTGTCTGTCTCCCTTGCAGAAAAAAATCATATCACCCTGATAGGGTTTATGCGGGGTATAAGGTTTAATATCTATACTCACCCTGAAAGGGTCAGGCTTTAGGGTCAGGTCCTGGCATTTACATCTTCGGTGTCTTCCTCTGTGCTTATACCGTATTTGTAAAGCCTGTGGCGGAAGGAACGAAAGGTAAGGTTAAGAAGCTTCGCAGCCTCTGTTTTCACACCCTTTGTCAGCTCCAGCGCCTTTTTAAGATAGCCCTTTTCAATCTCCTCAAGCACATGGTCAAGGTCAATGCCGTAGGAGGTAAGTTCAGGCAGACTTCCTGCCCTTTTCCTGACAAACTGTATCTCCGGTGGCAGGTCTTCGGGAAGGATAAACTCCCTTTCGGAAAGAAGGACAACCCTCTCTATCACATTTTCAAGCTCCCTGACATTTCCTCGCCATTCATAATTAATCATCAGGTCCATTGCTTCAGGAGAAAATTTTATATTTGAGGCACCCGACTTTTCCAGGAAGTAGTCAACCAGCAGGGGGATATCTTCCCTTCTCTCCCTTAAAGGCGGTATGTGTATTGGAATAACATTCAGCCTGTAGTATAGGTCCTCCCGAAATATACCCTCCTTTATGGCATCCTGCAGGTTTCTGTTTGTTGCTGCTACAATCCGCACATCCACTGTTATATCCTTTAATCCACCAAGCCTCCTGAAGGTGCCTGTCTCAAGCACCCTCAGTAGCTTTGCCTGAAGCGAAATGGGCATCTCTCCTATCTCATCAAGAAACAGGGTACCACCGTCGGCAATCTCAAAGAGCCCCTCCTTGTTCTGAACCGCTCCGGTGAAGGCACCCTTCATATAACCAAAAAGCTCGCTCTCAAGAAGCCCCTCAGGAAAGGATGCACAGTTTATGGCCACAAATGCCTTTTCTGCCCTCGGGCTCAGGTTATGAAGGGCCCTTGCAAAAAGCTCCTTTCCAGAGCCGCTTTCACCGGTGATAAGAACATTTGCTCCACTCTGGGCTATCTTCGGGATGGAACTTAAAAGGCTCTGCATCTTTTCACTTTTTCCTATGATATTTTCAAGCCTGTAGTTCTCCTTAATCTTTTCTTTAAGTAAGTCAAGCTCCTTTTTAAGTCTTCTTTTCTCAAGGGCCTTATTGATTACAATCCTTATCTCGTCAACCTGAAAGGGCTTGTGGATGTAATCATAGGCACCTAACTTCATTGCATTGATAACGCTGTCGTTGCTACCGTAGGCGGTTATCATTATAACCACTGTGTCAGGGGAAAGCTCTTTGGCGGTCTTTAAAACCTGAAAACCATCCACCTCTGGCATCCGTATATCGGTTATAACCAGGTCATAGATATCCTTTTTAAGATACTCTATCCCCTCTGAGCCATCAAAGGCAGATGTAACCTCAAACCCCTCTGATTCAAGGAGTATCCTCAGCACCTCGTTCATGCTCTTTTCGTCATCAACGATTAATATCTTTTCCTTTCTATCCCTGTTGCTCATAGTCTGCCTCGTCCTTTTTCAGATATATACTGAACTCTGTTCCCTTGCCTGGTGCAGAGTTTACCTCAATCTTTCCCCTGTGTTCCTCCACTATCCTGTAGGAGATGGCAAGCCCAAGTCCTGTTCCTTCCTTTTTCGTACTGAAAAAGGGATAGAATATCCTTTCCCTGTCCTCCTCCTTTATGCCAGGGCCGTAGTCTTTCACTCTTATATTACAGAAAAATCCCACATCTTTTAAAGTGACCTCCACAGGCGAACCATCAGGGCTTGCCTGCACAGCATTTATCAGCACGTTCCACAGAAGCTGTCTGACCTTGTGTTCATCAAGGGTCATCACCACATCGGGCTGGATATCCCTTTTAATGCTTACGCTTCTGTCGGTTTCAATCATATCGCATACTGAGTGGACAAGGGCTGATAGGTCTGCCCTTTTCTTCTCAAGGGGCTTTGGGTTGGAGTACATCAAAAAATCCGAAACAATGGTGTTCAGCCTGTCCATTTCCTTTATGGCAATCTCCATAAGCCTCTTCTTTGTATCAGCAGGTAGGGTATCCTCCTTGAGCATCTCCACAGAGTTTTTTATTGAAGCAAGAGGGTTTCGTATCTCATGAGCCATGTTAGCTGAAAGCTCACCAATTGCAGCAAGGCGGTCCTTACGCTTCATCTCCTCTTCAAGTTTTATTATATTTGTCAGGTCCTGAAAGGTTCCGATAAAACCAAGGGTCTTACCGGTAGAGTCCCTGTTCAGAGAGATGTTCATACCGATGTACTGACTCTCGCCATCCCGTAAAACCTGGCCATTACATCTTCCAAGGGTTAACGGGTTTTCCAGAAAGGGAAAAACCTCCACTATGTTCTTCATAAGCAGGCTTTCCCTTGGTTGACCCACAATCTGTTCTCCTGCCCTGTTTATAAAGGTGATTCGGCCATCAATGTCGGTTGTAAAAAGACCGCTCGGGATATTCTCTATCACCTCCGAGTGAAATCTGTGTAGCTCCCTGAGGTCTATATCCCTTTTTTCAAGGCTTTCAGAGGTGAGCTCAAGCCTTCTTACAAGATATCCCATCAGAAAGGCGGTAACATAAAGGCCTGTGGTATTTATGACGAGGTTATAGAAAAAGTCCTTTACCTGATAGGAGCTATTGTACTTTATGGGAAGGTAATTGTAGTACTGAAGGTCAATCATAAGCCCGTAGAGGATGGCACCAACCGAGGCTATTATGAAGCCTCCCCTTCTTCCAAGTATTATTGAGCCACCTATAACAGCCAGTATTAACAAAAAGGAATACCAGCTCTCAATCCCACCGGTAAGAAGTATCAGTATCACTATCAGTATCGTATCCAGAATTAACTGAAAATAACCAAAGAGGCGGTAACTTCTGCTATCCTCTGGAAGAAACCTCATAAAGTACAGATATCCTGCTGTGAGCAAAAATATACCGATTATCCACCAGTTGATGTATCTGTAAAGAG
Source organism: uncultured Nitrospirota bacterium (assembly GCA_964539375.1). Taxonomy (GTDB): domain Bacteria; phylum Nitrospirota; class Thermodesulfovibrionia; order Thermodesulfovibrionales; family JdFR-85; genus JAADIE01. The sequence goes on from CAZIIE010000048.1 coordinate 10,253, forward strand.
GATAGATGTGTCCTTTAAGCTGAAGAAAAATCATAAGGCCAAAGAAGATGATCACGATTAAAAGTCGTAGTGCTGAAAGGACCTGAAGGCTTTTTTTAAGCTGTCTCAGCTGTTTCATAATGTTTAATAAGTCAAATATGGAGGGGATTGATTTTCTACTATTCTAAGCTCTTAACAAATCTTTAATTACTGGAATATATGTTAGTGTTTAGTGTTGAAAAATAAATTAAGCACTTAATGCTAATCACTCCCTACTCCCTGTCTTTCAAATCTTCCGCATCTCTAACTTCCGTTCTTTTTAAAACTACAATAGCAATGTTGCATGAAACTCATAGCTTTTGTAAAGAGATAGCAACCCAATTAACTCGATTAACGCAATCAACGCAATAAACTCAAAGAACGCAATGAGCACCTACTTTATCAACTGTCCCATCTTGAATATGGGCATGTACATGGAGATTATGATA
>CAZIIE010000049.1:0-10555 GCA_964539375.1 uncultured Nitrospirota bacterium
AGCGCAGCCCTTACAAGGCTGAGGTCAGCGGTTCGATCCCGCTTCCGCCTACCATAGTACATACCGACAAACACAGTCATCTTACCCTGATATCCCAGCTTTAAATAAAATTACAGCTCCCTGTCCCTTTGTCTACAAACCCTTTTAGGCAAAAGGGGTTTTATTCAGGAATTTAAAGCAAAAACCCCCTCCAATAGGTTATAATAACTGATACTTTTCCTTTATATTCACCCCGGGAGGTTAAAAAAATATGGCTCGTCTTCCTGTTAGCATTGAAGAAGAGATGAAGGTAAGCTACCTTGATTACGCAATGAGCGTAATCATAGGCAGGGCACTTCCTGATGTAAGGGATGGATTGAAACCTGTTCAGAGAAGAATCCTCTATGCCATGTTTCGTGAGGGCTTAACGCCTGGTAAGAAATACTCAAAGTGCGCTGGTGTGGTTGGTGAGGTGCTGAAGAAGTATCATCCCCATGGGGATTCTGCAGTATATGATGCCCTTGTCCGACTTGCCCAGGACTTTAACATGCGTTATCCACTGATAGATGGCCAGGGCAACTTTGGCTCCCTTGATGGCGACCCACCTGCTGCTTACCGTTATACAGAGGCAAGGCTTGCTCCTCTTGCCGAGGAACTCCTGAGGGATATTGACAAAGAGACCGTTGATTTTGTGCCAAACTTTGATGAGACCACCACAGAGCCCACTGTGCTCCCGACCCGTATCCCCAATCTGCTGATTAATGGCTCTTCTGGCATAGCGGTAGGAATGGCTACAAACATACCACCCCACAACCTTTCTGAGGTGATTGATGCCCTTGTTATGCTGGTTGACAATCCAAATGCCACGGTGAAGGAACTGATGCAGCACATAAAGGGGCCAGATTTTCCGACCGGCGGCATCATCTACGGTGCCGAGGGGATAGTAAGTGCCTATACCCATGGAAGGGGCATTGTGAAGATCAGGGCAAGGGCAAGAATAGAGACACCCCAGAAGGGACCCACCCAGATAATCGTCACTGACCTTCCCTTTCAGGTAAACAAGGCAAAACTGATTGAAAAAATCGCAGAACTGGTGAGGAACAAAAAGATAGAGGGCATTTCAGAGATCAGGGACGAGTCAGACAGAGATGGAATAAGAGTGGTGATTGAGCTTAAAAGGGGAGAGATGCCCCAGGTGGTGCTAAACAACCTTTACAAGCACACCCAGATGGAGACCTCCTTTGGAATTATAATGATTGCCCTCGTGGGTGGGCAGCCCAGGGTTTTAAGCCTGAGAAGGCTGCTGAACCACTTTATCCAGCACCGCCGAGAGGTAATCCTGAGAAGGACAAGGTTTGAATTAAGAAAGGCTGAAGAAAAGGCACACATCCTTGAGGGTCTGAAGATTGCCCTTGACTACCTGGATGAGATTATCAACCTGATAAGGGCATCCCACAGCCCAGAGGAGGCAAAAACCGCCCTTACCGAGCGCTATCCCCTTTCAGATAAACAGGCTCAGGCCATACTGGATATGAAACTGCAGAGATTGACAGGCCTTGAAAGGGAAAAGATTATAAAGGATTACGAAGAAACCCTAAAGGAGATAGCAAGGCTGAAATCAATCCTGGAAAGTGAGGAACTGGTTAATCAGATTATCAAGGACGAGCTTCTTCAGATAAAGGAGCGTTATGGAGATGAAAGAAGGACCGAAATTGTGGCTCAGATGGAGGAACTAACCATTGAGGACCTTATTACCGAAGAGGACATGGTAATCACCATCTCCCATCGTGGATATATAAAGAGAAATGCCCTGAGCCAGTTCAGGAGCCAGCGCAGAGGTGGAAAGGGTCTAACAGGGATGGAAACCCGAGAGGATGATTATGTGGAACAGCTCTTTATCGGTTCCACCCACGACTACATGCTCTTTTTCACGAACAAGGGAAAACTTTACTGGCTCAAGATTTACCAGATTCCAGAGGTTGGCAGGACAGCAAGGGGTAAGGCAATCGTGAATCTACTTCAGCTCTCCGAGGGCGAGAGGGTAACCACTGCAATTGCTGTTAGGGATTTCACCGATGGTTATCTCGTCATGTTTACAAAAAGGGGAACGGTGAAAAAGACCGCACTTAGTGAGTTCAGCAATCCCCGTGGAAGGGGCATAATTGCAATAACCCTCTCAGAGGATGATGAGCTGATAGCCGTCAGGAGGACTACAGGCACGAACGACCTTTTGATCGGTACCCGTGGAGGACTGGTGATCAGGTTCAAAGAGGAGGATGTTCGTCCCATGGGTAGAACTGCCATGGGAGTGCGTGGGATAAGGCTCACCAGTGGTGATGAGGTGGTGGCTGCTGAGGTGGTTGAGGAAAAGACCACGCTCCTTACGGTAACTGAAAAGGGATATGGTAAACGCACCCGCATTGAGGAATACCCTGTGCATCACAGGGGTGGTAAGGGTGTAATAAGCATAAAGGTAAATGAAAAGATAGGAAGGGCGGTTGGCATATTGCAGGTAAGGGATGACAATGAGGTGATAATGATAACCAATGGTGGAAAGCTAATAAGAACCACAGCGGAGAACATATCAGTGCTCGGAAGAAACACCCAGGGTGTAAAGTTGATGGATGTGGGTAACGGAGATTATGTGGTGAGCGTTGGCAAGGTGGCAAATCACAGGGTCTGAGGGAGATGTCATTAATAGGCGATGTCATAGGGCATGATAAACAGAAAAGGATTCTGCTTTCGGCTTTAAAGCGGGGCAGAGAGGCAACCAGTTATCTGTTCTCTGGAGAGTCAGGCATTGGTAAGACCACCTTTGCCCTTGAGTATGCCAAGGTGGTTAACTGTCTTCAAAGAGTTCAAAGGGATGGTCTGCCCGATGCCTGTGATAGCTGTGCCTCTTGCAGGAAGATTTCAAGGCTTAACCACCCTGACCTGAAGGTCGTTGAGCCTGAAACGGATGTGATAAAGATTGAGCAGATAAGAGAGGTGACCGAGTTTCTCAGTTTTTCACCCTTTGAAGGTAAAAAGAAGGTGGTTATCATAAAAAATGCAGAGCTTATGAATCAGCCCTCATCAAATGCCTTTCTGAAGACCCTTGAAGAGCCTCCCGATGACAGCCTAATCCTGCTGGTAACTTCTTCTGAAGAGGTACTGTTAGAGACTATAAGGTCGCGCTGCTTCAGAATAAGGTTTTCTCCTCTTAACAGCAGGCAAACAGAGGAGGTATTAAGAAGGCATGCTGTTAAGGGAAAGAGTTCAAAGGGGGTTTTTTCAGGAAGACCGGGATTGATAATTTCTGAGGAAGGTTCATCCCTGGATGATGTTGTAGAAGGCCTTTTGAGGAAGGCACAGACAGAAAGGAAATGGAAGAACCGTAGTGAGGCAGAGCTTGGGCTTCAGGCCTTAATGATATTGCTCAGAGAACTGCTAATCAGAAAGGTATCCGATAATAGAGATATATCTATATTCAGAAAAGGCTCTTTCCCTGGTGGATGGGACAGTGAGACTTTGACAGAAAACTTTATAATAGATATGTATGGAAAGATGAACGAGTTAAGGCTTTCTCTCAGACAGAATATCAATCTTTCCTTACTTTCAAACTATGTAAACCTTTGTTTAGAGGAGATAAATGGCAGACACAGCAACTGAAAAGAACAGCACTTTAAAAGAGATTAAAAAACCAGTGGGCGTAAGGTTCAGACCCTGCGGCAGGGTCTATACCTTTGATGCCGGTGAGCTTGAGGTCTCACCAGGTCAGGCAGTTGTGGTTGAGTCTATGTTTGGTCTGACCATTGGAAGGGTTGTAAAGCATCTCAGTGAAGAGGAGTTATCCTCTGATATCAAAGAGGTAAAGAGTATAATCCGTATAGCAACAGAGGATGATTTCAAGAAGGCCGAGGACAACAGGTCATTGCAGGAGGAAGCCTTTCAGTTTTGCCTTGAGCGCATTGAGGCAAGGGGGCTTCCGATGAAGCTCGTAAGTACCGAGGTTACCCTTGACAGAAGAAGGATAATCTTCTACTTTACCGCTGATGGAAGGATTGATTTCCGAGAGCTTGTCAAGGACCTTGCTGCCCGATTCAGGACCCGAATAGAGATGCGACAGATTGGTGTAAGGGATGAGGCAAAACTTCTTGGCGGTCTTGGGATCTGTGGAAGGGTGCTTTGCTGTAACTCCTTCCTTTCCGAGTTTGCTCCGATTTCAATTAAGATGGCAAAGGAGCAGGAGTTGGTGCTGAATACCTCAAAGCTGACAGGCCTGTGTGGAAGGTTGATGTGCTGTCTCAGCTATGAATATGAAGGAAGTTTTGAGGGCGAGGATGAGATGATAGTGGAGGATATGGAGGGCTGTCTCTGTCAGGAATGTGTTGGGCCCAATGGGGAAGGAGCCATGGTTAAAGAGATTGAAGAAACGGAAAGAATAGAGGAGGCGCAGCAGGAAAAGGAAACTCCTGAAGGACCTGAAACTTCTTTAAAAGAGAGGGAAGAGGTTAAACTGGAGCAGAGTTCAGAGTTAGAAGTGAGAGAGGAAAAAACACAGGCCGAAACTACCCAGGAAAGGCAGGATAAAGGAAAACAGCCCCTAAGACACAGGGCACGCTCAAGGGATGAGCATAAACGGAAACATAAAAAGAAAAGGCGCCATGGAAGAAATAAAAAGAAGAAAAGGGGTAAGCGGTAGATGGAAAAGTTCTATGTAACAACGCCGATTTACTATGTTAATGATGTGCCTCACATCGGGCATGCTTACACCACTGTGGCTGCTGACATACTTGCCCGATTTAACCGCCTCTGTGGTAAGGCTGTCTTTTTCCTAACAGGCACTGATGAGCATGGTCAGAAGGTGCAGAAGGCAGCTCAGGAGAGGGGCCTATCCCCCAAGGAGCATGCTGATAGGATGGTTGTGAACTTCCAGAACCTGTGGAAGAGGCTAAATATATCAAACGATGCCTTTATAAGAACCACCGATGAAGAGCACAAAAGGGTGGTTCAGGAAATACTGATGAAGCTCTATGAAAAGGGAGAGATAGTTAAAAGACCTTACAGGGGGTGGTACTGCACTCCTGATGAGAGGTTCTGGACTGACAAGGAGATAGAGAATGGCCGATGTCCTGACTGTGGAAGACCTGTTGAGGAAATTGAGGAGGACAATTACTTTTTTCTCATGTCTAAATATCAGGATGCATTGATTGATTATATAGAGAAAAACCCTAACTATATCCTGCCAGAGACAAGAAAAAACGAGGTGATGGGTTTTCTCAGGGCTAATCCCCTTGGTGATCTCTGTATATCAAGGCCAAAAAAGAGGCTATCCTGGGGTGTGGAACTCCCCTTTGACCCTGATTATGTTACCTATGTCTGGTTTGATGCGCTGGTAAACTACTATTCGGCTACCAGATACCTTGCACCCAGATACAGTGAGCCAGTAAACTGGTGGCCAGCCAACCACCACATTGTTGGCAAGGATATCCTGACCACCCATGCTGTTTACTGGTCTACCATGTTGATGGCACTGGGGATGGCTTTGCCTGAAAACATCTTTGCCCATGGATGGTGGACAGTGGAGGGAAGGAAGATGTCAAAGTCACTGGGCAATGTGGTAGACCCCTTTGAGGTGGTTGATACCTATGGGGCTGATGCCTTCAGATACTTCCTTTTCAGAGAGGTAACCTTTGGACTTGATGGGGATTTCTCTGAAGATGCCATAGTGGGAAGGATTAACAGTGAGCTTGCCAATGACCTGGGAAATCTATTAAGCAGAACCGTTTCCATGGCAAGAAAGTACTTTGACAACACCATCCCTGAGCCTGAGGGCAAAGAGGATGAGCTTGCCCAGCTTGCCGAGGGTGCTTTAAAAAGGATAGAGGGACATCTCAGGGTGCTTGCCTATCACAGGGCACTTGATGAGATATGGTCGCTGGTTGATTACATCAATAAGTACATTGACAGAAACCAGCCCTGGGCACTTGCAAAGGAACCGGAAAAGCAGGGTAGGTTGAAAACAGTTATCTATTCGGCTCTGGAGGGATTGAGGTTCATAGCCCTTTATCTTTATCCCTTTATGCCAGAGTCAGCAGAGAGGATATTGAAGGGCCTGGGGATTGATGAGCCTGTAAAGGAGGGTGCTTATAGAAACCTTAGCTGGGGTGGACTGAAGCCAGGAATCCACCTAAGTAAAGCAAAGCCTCTATTTCCAAGGATTGAAAAAAAGAAAAAGGAGGATAAAGATAAGGTGCAGGAGGAAAAAACAAAGGACAATCTCATAAGCATTGATGAATTTGCCCGAGTAGAGCTAAAGGTGGCAAAGGTGCTTGAGGCTGAAAGGATTGAGGGCTCAAGTAAGCTCATTAAACTTCAGGTGGATGCAGGAGAAAAAAGGCAGATTGTGGCTGGTATTGGAAAGGCCTATAGTCCTGAAGAGCTTGTGGGCAAGTATGTGGTGGTTGTTTCTAACCTGAAGCCTGCTAAACTGATGGGTGTGGAATCCCAGGGAATGCTTCTTGCTGCAGGTGGAGAAAAATCACTCAGCATCGTGACCCTTGAAAAGGAAATAGCCCCTGGAACAAGGGTGAAATAGAGTGCAGGGAAACCTCCTATGAAAGCAGAAGAGGATACATTGCCTTTTTTGATGCGGTTTCGGAGAGCTTCATTTTGAAATTTATGGAATATTTAGGTATAAACAATATGTGATATAATATGAATTAATAAAACATCGGAGGTCCCTTTAAGATGAAGATAGCCGATTTAATACCTGAAAATGAATTAAAAGAAGTTGTTTTAAGCGAATACAAGAGAAGGCTTGTTTATTATAGGTTTATTGATGCAATGTTGAAGAGAAAATATGGAATGACCTTTGAGGAATTTGAAGAAAAAAATATTATAAAAGAAAGAGATTTTTCCTGGGAGGTTGAAAGGGATGCAATGCAATGGGAACATGCCATTGAGGGGATACGAGATATGGAGGAAAAGATAAAGGTCCTTAAAGATTCTGATGGATAAGATCAAAGAACTCCTCGTTCACCTCAAGATATGGCCTTGAAATTTATCACATTGACTATACCAGCGTTACATTGATTACGAGATTTGGGATCACACCTGATATTTTCATACAGTTATATGCAAATATAAAAAAAGAAAAACTGAACATGGCATTAATAGTATCTGGAAATAGAATTTATGGTATAGACAAAGAAGGTGGTTTTTATCACGAACATCCTTTTAATAATCCCGAAGCACATATTAAAACAGACCCAGTTGGAGCAGAAGAGTTTGTGATAAAAAGTCTTGAGTATCTTAAGAAGTTAGGATTCCTTTAGAGCGTAATATTTGAAAATTCTTACTACCCCTACTCCCTACTCCCTACCTTTATCATATAGTTGGTTTTGTGGCCTCTATCTTTACGATAATTGGTGGAAGCTCAACTATTCGGTTTTGATAAGTGATTTTCAGGCTTATCTTTACAAGGGCAGGAAGATAGTCCTTGTCCTTTGGGTCCCACTCATTTACCCATTCCTCCTCACCCTCCTTGTTGTCTCGGTCAAGGTACTCAAAGCCTATTTCATAGATATCATCGGCTATTGTGTAGGTTTTGCCACCGTCGTCTTCAAAGATGTCCTTCTCATAGAACAGCTTTTCCCTTACCATAAGCCTGTCCTCTTCAGGATAGAGCTTGATCCACTTTAGCCCAGGTGAGTTTATCAGGTCATCACCCTCCCTAATGACCGAGGTGGTTACAAGACCAAGGGTATCTTCTGTGCCTTCAAAATACAGGGTTTTGCCTTCAGGGGTGGCCTTCAGGAAGGGGTAGGCACCACGGATAAGCCATGTAAGTCTCTGGGTGATGATTCTTATACGCTCAGAAAGCTCCTCCCGTTCTGAGGCCTTTTCTTCCGAGCGCCAGCTTAACATCATAGAGGAGGCAAGCACCACCAGGATAAGCCCTGTAATGGCCAATGAGATTATTAACTCAAGAAGGGTAAAGCCCCTGTTATTACTTTTTCTCTTCTTCATTAAGACTTCTGAGGGTTGTGATAACAAAGCTACCAGAAGGTGGCCAGGTAACGGTTACGGTAATCTTATAGATTGCCGAACCGGTGTCCTCATCCTCATAGACCTTTTCCACAGTCCTTACAGCTTCAAAGCCACCATCAAAGCTCTCGGTGCCCTCAGCATCCTGGACATCCTTTATCGCGAGGGCTTCATCCATAAGGGAGTTTGCAATTATTACGGCCCTGTTGTATTTTTCTGCCTTCATAGTCCCCCTTAAGGAGACCGAATAGAGCCTGAATATGGAGGCGATGGCAATGGCAAGAATGGATACAGCCACCATTACCTCAAGGAGGCTGAAACCGTTTTTATTATCTGACCCTTTTAAGCCTGATCTTTCCAGTAACATCCTTTACCTTCACCTGATAGGTGCGTCCCTGGGTATCTTCAATATAGACAAGCCCTCCAGAGGAACCTCCAAGGGGGTAGAAGGATATATCATCACCCCGAAGGGTTATCCCCTCAGGAAGGGTTATTTTTCTTATAAGCTCATAGCTTTTTTTGTCACCCTCAGGGGCCTTAACTGTGATAACTCTGACCACACTGTATGAGTCCCCCTCTGGGTTTATGATAACAGCTGTTTCAATCCTCCTGGTGGCAGAAAGAACCCTTGCCTGACGGAGGCTCAGATAAAATTTTTTAGAAGCATCCCTGATAATTGCCTTTTTATGGGCAATGCCAATGGAGATGAAGGTTACCGAAGCAGCAAGTCCAATGATAACAAGGACTATGATGAGTTCTATTAATGTAAAGCCCTCTATCTTCTTTGTCAATGCTTTTCTTTGCAAGGCCTCAAAGGGCTATTCCCAGCTGTTTATATCTTTATTTTCTCCCTCTCCACCAGGAGAGCCATCTGCACCATAGGAAAAAAGGTCATACTCACCGTGGGAGCCAGGTGACTGGTACTGGTAGGGTCTGCCCCAGGGGTCTTTGGGGACAACATTTTTTCTGAGGTATGGACCATCCCATCCCTCAATTCCAGGGTTATGTATGAGAGCGTCAAGGCCCTCGGATGTGGTCGGATACCTGCCTGTGTCAAGCCTGAACTGGTCAAGGGCCTCGCCAAAAAGCTCAATCTGTGCCTTAGCAGCATGCTGTTTGCCCTTACCCAGTTTGGGAAAGAGTTTTGGCCCAACCAGGGCTGCAAGTAGCCCGAGAATGACCATTACAACCAGCAGTTCAATAAGTGTAAAACCCCTCTCCTTTTTTCTTGAATCCATAGGCTGCCCACTCCTTATGCTCATTTTTTTTGATTATAACATAATGGTAGGATTTAGGGAAAAAGGGGACACATTCTCTGGATTAGCCAGATGTGTCCCCCTTGAGTCTCCTCTAAAGCCCTTCTGGCTTAGGTAGCTACCTGCTACTTGCCCAGTTTGTGTACGCCCTTTGCCATTTTTGATGCCCAGGCCTTGTCTCTGTTTTTGTGACAGCCAAGACAGGAGAATTCCACTGTTAAGAACCCCCTTGCATAGGTGTGAGTTTTTCCCTTTGATGTCTCTGTATAAAACATTTCTGCATCCTCAGAGGTATTTATCCTGAATAGATGGGTTCGGATGTCACCTTCGTATTTACCAAACTTGACTGCTGACTTTGTTGCCTTTGGCATATGACAGTCAATGCATCTGACCCCTACCTGCTCCATTGTGCTTCCCCTGTAGTCATCGGAAACGCTGGAATGACAGGCTTTGCAATCGGTTTTTATGCTGAACTTTGCTGTCCTGTGTGGATTATGACAGGTAACACAGCCAAGGGATTTGTGAGGGCTTGCAAGCAGTTCATTGTATTGTTCGTGATGCCTTATAAAGCCGCCTTTTGCTGGGATTTTATCCTTTGAGCCCCTTATATGACACTTTCCACAGGCTGCTGAGGACCTGTCAACCACTATCTTGGACCTGTCACCGCTTTTTACATGGTCACTTCCTGGCCCATGGCAGGCTTCACACTGAATGCCAGGAAAGGCCCAGGTGCCTTTAATTCCCTCAAGACCATCCTGATGTCCCTCAGGCTTATAACCTGTTGTGTGGCACTTTCCACAGGTGTAAGGTTTTTTCTCACCCCTGTGATAGTAAGACCATGTGCCCGTTTCCAGATTGTACTGGGTCTTCAGGTCTGAACCATCCTTGGCTGCTGTTATTATATAGCCCTTTTTATCCATGTAGCGTGACTTTTTGTAAGCACCACCAATGACATAGGAGATGTCATCCCAGGTATAACCAGGGGGCAGGGGAAGTTTCCAGTACCTTGCTGTTTCTGCTTTCTGGAGTTTGTAGGGATGCCCTGACACCTTAAAATCATTGTATTCCTTGGGATGACACTTAAAACAGGCTTCCGAACCAACATAGTCGTGAGCCCATGACTGAGTTGAAAAAAGGCTTAGAATCGTCAGGGTTAAGATAGAAAAAATTAGCCTTTTCATAATTACCCTCCTTCTGAATTTTTGGTTTTTAAAGATACACCGATAGCCCCAAATTCATTTCTTCATCTCTCGCCCCCCTTCGTTGTTTATAGACTTTGATGGGCTCTG
>CAZIIE010000050.1:0-10493 GCA_964539375.1 uncultured Nitrospirota bacterium
AAACCGACACAATAATCCTTAAAGAAGATGACATACCCTATGTTAGCAGAGGTGGACTCAAACTTGAAGGTGCAATAAGAGAATTCAATATCTCGGTAAAGGGTAAAACCTGCATGGATATCGGAGCATCCACAGGGGGGTTTACCGATTGTCTTTTGAAAGAGGGAGCAAAAAGGGTCTATGCAGTGGATGTGGGGTATGGCCAGCTTGACTGGCAGTTGAGAAAGGACCCACGGGTGGTTGTCATAGAAAAAACCAATATCCGTTATATGGAAAGGGAAAGGGTGCCCGAGGATATTGACCTTATCACCATTGATGTATCCTTTATATCCCTGACCAAGGTATTGCCCAGGGCAGTGGAGTTTTTAAGACCCGAGGGTGAAATAGTAGCACTTGTGAAGCCCCAGTTTGAGCTAAGCAAAAAGGAGGTTGAAAAGGGAGGGGTGATAAAGACCGAGGCAAAAAGAGAAAAGGCACTTCAGGGCGTCATAGACTTTGCCCTGAAGGAGGGCCTTGAAGTGCTTGGTAAGATGACCTCGCCAGTAAAGGGGGCTAAGGGTAATGTAGAGTATCTCCTTTACCTCAGAAAGCCTGCTCGCTGACCATCTCCCGAACCTCCTTCATAAAGCTTAATGTCCGCTCTGCGAGTTCACCAGCCGATGAAAAGCCCATAAGCGAAGCAATCATTGCAGAGGTATCCTCCTTCAGGTCAAAGGTGTCCTGTTCATTGAGCCTGAGGAGGGTCTCAAGCCTTCTGAAGAATCTGTATATGTCAAGCAGCCTTTTTGCCCTTTCATCTTTTAAAACCGAAAAGACCCTGAGCCTCCTTATTGCGGTTTCTGTATTTTGAACTATCACAGAGGGGTATCTTTTTGAGCTCATAATCTGAAGGGACTGGACAAAAAACTCTATCTCCTCAATCCCTCCTTCGGAAAACTTTATGTCAATCCCCCTTTTTCTTGAGACCTCCTCAGCAATCCTTTTTCTCATCTGCCTGACCTCTTCAGGGTCAAACCTTTCAGCCCAGTCGGAAAGAACATCTTTAATCATCATGAAAAAGTCCTTCCTCCCCTTCACAGGGCCAGCCAGTGGTCTTGCCCTTAGCAGTGCCTGAACCTCCCACTGCTGGGCACTGTGTAGATAGTAATCTCTGTAACCCTCAAGAGACTTAACCAGTGTGCCCTTTGAACCATCAGGCCTCAATCTCATGTCAATACTGTAGGGCTGTCCTCGGTCAGTGTATTGGGTAAGGGCTGACACTACAGCCTCAGCCTTTTTCACCCCTTCCGGTGATGATACAAATATTATGTCAAGGTCTGAGCCAAAGGTCATCTCCCTGCCGCCAAGTTTACCCATTCCAACCACCACAATCTCATCCTCACCCCCTACCCTTTTCAGACAGGCATTGATTGAAACCTCGGCAAGATGGGAAAGATACCTGAAAAGGTCATAAATCCTTATGATATCCATAAGGAAATATAGTCCCAGCCTGAACTCTTCAAACCTCCTGAATTCGGCTATAACTCTGGAGGTGTCTTCCCCAGAGATTGCTATCTGTCTCTGAAGCTGCTCCTCCATGTGTCTTCGGGTTTTTCTTATGAGACTTTCTTCAAGGAGGTTGTCAAGCAGAATGTGGTCGCTGAGAAATAGCCTTGACAGGTAACTGCTTGCAGAAAACATCCTAATGATGCCGCGACAAATGTGCATCTGGTCTAAAAACCACAAAAGATAAGGCTCCTTCAAGCCAAAGGAGGCAAGAAAATTCTCCAGATACAGAAGGGCACGGTCTGGATTTATGGTTCTCAGGCACTCCTCAACCATAAGGGGTAAAACCTGTTGAGCTGTTTTTCTCTGTTTTTCTGTGCTGTATTTTACCATTCTTTCCGCTATACTTCTTATAAATCTGGTTCCCCTTTCAGGCTCCCTCAATCCCCTCAACCGCAAAAACTCCTTTATCTCCTCATCGCTGAGCTCTCCTGTAAGCAAAAACAGGGCCTCAGCATGAACATCCTCTTCAGTTCCAAGAAGGGTATTGTACATACTTTTTACCCCCATCCTCCTTACCCGAAGGTCAAGCAGAAAGTCTTCCTTTCCGCTATAGCCCATCTTCAGACCCAGCAGATTAAGCTCATCTTCATCCTCTGGAAGCCTGTGGGTCTGGAGGTCATCCTTCATCTGAAGATAGTGTTCAAGCCTTCTTAAAAAGAGGTAGGTTCTATAAAGACTATCAAGTTCTTCTCCGGGTATTATGTTCATACCTTTAAGGGCATTAACCGCCTCTGCCATCCTGTGGGTCTGAAGTCCCGGGTTTCTGGAGGAAAACATTAACTGAAGGGTCTGCACAAAAAACTCTGCCTCCCTTATTCCACCGTATCCGCGCTTTACATCATCCCTTAAAAAGGTAGAATCAATCTTCTTCTTCATTGCCTTAATCTCCTCAATCTCCGAATAATCAACTGCCCTTTTCCACACAAAATCTCTGATTATCTCCATAAAACCTTCACCTGTGCTGACCGCACCTGCCACAGGACGAGCCCTTATCATGACCATCCGCTCCCAGGTTCTTCCCCAGCTCTCGTAGTATTCTTTAGACGCCCTAAGGCCAATTGCAAGGGGACCCCGCTGTCCCTGGGGTCTTAATCTGAAGTCAACCCTGTAAACTATTCCATCCTCGGTGGGTGTGGAAAGCAGCCTGTTGAAGACCTCCATCACCCTACAGTAAAACTCGTGATTGGTTATGCGGTTTACCTTCACTCCGCTTGGTGCAGACACACCGCTGGTCTTGCCCCTGTCATTATCGTACACCCCTATCAGGTCAATATCAGAGCTGTAGTTGAGCTCCTCAGCACCGAGTTTTCCCACAGCAATGATTGAAAGGCCATCGCTTTGCTGAGGCTCACCATACCGTTTTATGCATAGTCTTTCAGCAAAACCCAATGCCCGCTGGATGATTTTTTCAGAAAGAAGGCTCAGCCCCTTCATGGTCTCTTCAAGGCTTGATATTCCAAGGATGTCCTGAAGGGTGAGTCTCAAAAGGACTGCCTTCTTTGCAATCCTCAGACCCCGCATGATTGCCTCAAGCTCAAGGTTGTCATCAATAGTCTTTAAAAAATCATCAATTACAGAGTCCATCTCCTGAGAGCTCATCTTCAGGTTTACCCTTTCAAGGGCATCCTTCAGAATCTGCGGGTTCTTCAGGGAAAAGTTAAAGAGGAAGTTACTGTAAAGCCCAAGAAGGATTATTTCAGGCTGATAATTTCGGAGCTCTTTTAGGGAAGTCTCCTTTTCAATCTGCTCTTTAAGATGAGCAGCCCTTTTGTGATTAAGAAGTCTTTCTTTATTAGCAGTTCCCAAAAAGGACCTCTTTTTCTAAAACACAATCAGGTCTATCAAGGTAAAGGAAAAAACCGCAACGCTTATATACCCGTTCATGTTAAAAAAGGCGATGTCAAGTTTGCTGAGGTCATCCTCCTTAACAAGGCTGTGCTCATAAAGTAGAAGACCCCCTACAAGCAGTAACCCTATATAAAAGGCCACACCCAGGTGAAAAACCCTTGCAGTAACAAGGAGCAGTAACCATGTAATAGAGTGAAACAAACGGGAGAGCATTATCGCCCTTTTTACTCCAAACCTCTGGGGTATGGAAAATATACCATAGGCCCTGTCAAACTCCACATCCTGAAGTGCATAAAGGGTGTCAAAACCGGCAAGCCAGAACACCACAGCAAGGCAGAGTAGCAGAATCTCCTTTGAAATCTCCCCTTTAATGGCTATCCATGCACCAAGGGGTGCGCCTGCTATTGCCACACCCAGCACAAGGTGACAGAGCCAGGTAAAACGCTTGGTGTAAGGGTAAAGCACAAAAAAACCGATAGCCACGGGGGAGAGCTTCAGACAGAGTGGATTAAGCATATAGGCTGAAAGCAGAAAAAAAACAAGGGAGACCATAACAAACAGCCAGGCCTCAAGGGTCTTAATCTTACCTGATGGTATCTCCCTGCCAGCAGTTCTTGGGTTTTTTGCATCTATCTCCCTGTCAATTATTCTGTTCAGGCCCATTGCAGCAGAGCGTCCCGAGACCATGGCAACGGTAATCCAGAGGATGCTTTTCATCCGGGGCACTCCCCCTGCGGCAAGAAGGGCTGAAGTAAAGGCAAAGGGCAGTGCAAAGACAGAGTGGGAAAACTTTATCATCCGAAGGTAGAGAACCAGTCTTTTAAACATGGTCAGGGCTTAACATAGGCAAAGCCTTCCATCTGAAGCCTTATTAGTTCGGTAATCCCTGCAGGGACAACCTCTATAAAATCTGGAAGGCTACCTTCATTAAGACAGACCTCTCCTCCTGCACAGAGGTTATTCAAGGAGTTACGGCAGGCCCTGAAACTCACACCCCTGTCTGCAAGTGCCTTCATCCTCTGAAGAAGCCCCTCATCAGCGTAAGCCTTAACAGAGGGACCATTGGTAAGAACCACCACCCTGACTCCTCCATCACCAACATCTTTTAGAAGATTTGTTATATTCCCAAGGGCTGTTTCCCACTGTGCAGGGTTATTAACATGAAACACCACCTTTAATTCGCTCATTACTTCTTTACACCCTCCCTGGCAATGGCAATCTTTCCAGTTCTTACGAATTCCTTTATTCCAAAGGGCTTCAGTAGCTCAATGAAGGCATTAATCTTGCCCTCGTCACCGGTAATCTCCACTGTGTAGGTTCTCGGGCTTGAGTCAACAACCCTTCCTCTGAATATCTCTGTAAGCCTCAGCACCTCGGCCTTGTCTTCCTGCTTTGGTGCGACCTTTATAAGAACCATCTCCCTTTCAACATGGTCAACCTCAGTAAGGTCAGTGACCTTTATGACATCTATAAGCTTGTTTAACTGCTTTGTTATCTGTTCAATTATCCTGTCATCGCCAGAGGTGACGATGGTCATAACCGAAAGCTGTGGGTCAATGGTCTCACCAACTGAAAGGCTCTCTATATTGTAACCTCTCCCGCTGAAGAGGCTTGAAATCCTTGCAAGCACTCCAAACTTATTTTCAACCAGAACGCTAATGGTATGTCTCATCTTTTCAGACCTCCTATTTTACTGCCCTGAGTTTCTTTTCTTTTTTCTTCTTCTCTTCACCCAGAATCATCTCATCAAGTGAGGCCCCTGCTGGAACCATAGGATAGACCTTCTCCTTCCAGTCAACTATAAAATCCATCACTACCGGTTTGTCTTTAACCTTCAGGGACTCTTTAATCACATCGTCCACCTCTGAGGGCCTTGTTGCTCTAAAACCCACAGCCCCGTAAGCCTCTGCCACCTTCACAAAATCAGGCACCACATCAAGATAACTGTAAGAGTAACGCTCACTGTAAAACAGCTCCTGCCACTGACGAACCATCCCGAGATACATATTGTTAAGTATGGCAACCTTAACAGGCAGTTTATAGGTAACACAGGTGGCAAGCTCCTGTATGTTCATCTGGAAGCTTCCATCTCCTGCAATATCTATCACTGTCTTGTTGGGGAAGGCAACCTGGGCTCCCATTGCAGCAGGGAAACCATATCCCATGGTGCCAAGACCTCCTGAAGTAAGGAAGGTTCTTGGCCTGTCAAACTTGAAAAACTGGGCAGCCCACATCTGATTCTGACCAACCTCTGTTGATATGATTGCATCACCCTTGGTAAGAGAATATATCCTTTCAACCACATACTGGGGTTTTATCACCTCTTCGTCAAACTCATAGCTGTAGGGGTGCTCCTTTTTCCATTTCTCAATCTGTTTAAGCCATGCCTTTTTCACGGCCTCCCACTGCTTTTTCTCTGACTTCTTAAGCTCATTAACAAGGTCCTTTAAAACCTTCTTTGCATCACCCACTATGGGCACATCTACCCTCACATTTTTTCTTATAGATGTAGGGTCTATGTCAATGTGGATTATCTTAGCATGGGGGGCAAAATCGCTTATCCTTCCAGTAACCCTGTCGTCAAATCTCATGCCAACAGCGACCAGCAGGTCAGCATTCTGAATGGCCATGTTTGCATAATAGGAGCCATGCATTCCTGGCATACCGAGGCTGAGTTCATGGGTGCCAGGAAAGGCACCAAGCCCCATAAGAGTCATTATTACCGGTATCCTTGTCAGTTCGGCAAGCTCCTTTAACTCCTTTGAGGCATTTGAGCTTATAACGCCTCCTCCAGCAATTATTACAGGTTTTTTTGCCTTCTGTATGAGTCCTGCTGCCTGCTTTATCATCCATTTATTGCCCTCGTATTTTGGATTGTAACCACGAAGGGATATCTTTTCGGGCCATGAAAATTCAGTCTTATCATTGGTTACATCCTTTGGCAGGTCAATGAGCACAGGACCAGGCCTTCCTGTGGTGGCAATATAAAAGGCCTCTCTTATTGTCCTTGCAAGGTCAGAGACATCCTTGACAAGGTAGTTATGTTTGGTGCAGGGTCTCGTAATTCCAACAATGTCAGCCTCCTGAAAGGCATCGTTTCCAATCAGCTTGGTTGGGACCTGTCCTGAAAGAACTATGACAGGAATTGAGTCCATGTTAGCTGTTGCAAGTCCTGTTACAGTGTTGGTTGCACCAGGGCCTGAAGTTACAAGCACCACCCCTGGCTTACCGGTGGCTCGGGCATATCCATCGGCAGCATGCACAGCACCCTGCTCATGCCTTGTCAGTATCAGCTGCAGGTCCTTATCATCATAAAGAAGGTCAAAGATGTTTAACACCACACCACCAGGATAACCAAATATATGCTTTACCCCTTCCCTTTTCAAACACTCAATTACAATCTCTGCACCTGTCTTTTTCATATCCCTGAACTCCTTACTTTTCCAGAGACAAAGGATTGTCTCTGTTTTTATTTTTTATTTTAAATATAATCATAAATTTTATCATATAATAAAGTAAAAATTCTAATTTATTCCTCCCATCCGTACTTACCAATAAGGGGGACAAAAACACAGAGGGTGCTGTATTCAGTTTGAAAGGTGCCCTTTGTCCTTTTAAGCTTAACAAGCTCCTGGCTGAATCTACTGCCAACAGGCATAACCAGGATGCCACCTTCTGCAAGCTGTTCCTTCAAAGGCTCTGGCACATCAGGTGCAGAGGCAGTAACAATAATCCTGTCAAAGGGAGCCTGCTCTAAAAGTCCCAGGGTCCCGTCGCCAACAATCACCTGGACATTCCTGTAGCCAAGGCTTTTCAGTATCTCCTCTGCCCTTACTGCAAGGGATGAGACCCGTTCAATGGTAAAAACCTCCTTTGCAAGCTCAGAAAGCACAGCGGCCTGATACCCCGAGCCAGTGCCCACTTCAAGGACCTTCTCATCACCTTTTAGTTCAAGAAGCTCTGTCATCTTTGCAACCATGTAAGGCTGGGATATGGTCTGCCCCTCACCAATCGGTAAAGCCATATCATCATAGGCCCTGTAAAGGTCCTGCTCACGGACAAAGAGGTGTCTGGGAACCCTGAGCATCGCATCAAGCACGCGCCTGTCCGATATACCCCTGGCGACAAGCTGGTTATTGACCATATCTCTGCGGAGTCTTTCGTAGTCCATTAAGGTCAGATTATCTTTGCCCCAAGCACATTCTTCATTATTCTCAGGCCAGCCTGATGGTCCTCCTCTGATAGGCCAGCCACACCGTCCTTAAAGACCTCTACCCTGTAACCCCTCAGCACTGCATCGGAGGCAGTAAAGAGCACACAGATGTGGGTTACACAGCCTGTAAGTCTCACCGTGTCCACCCCAAGGGCTTCAAGGGTGCTCTGAAGCTTGGTGTTGTAAAAACCCGAGTAGGTGGTCTTTTCAATCAGGATGTCCTCTTTGCCAGGCTTAAGCTCATCCACCACCTGCGCACCCCTTGTGCCCTTTACAGCATGGGGTGGCCAGCCAAACCTTTCAAACTCTCTGTCATCAGGCTCGTGGGCATCACATACAAAGATAACAGGCTCTCCCTCACTGTGGGCACGTTCTATTTCCTTCTTTATCGCAGGTATAACCTTTCTTGTGGAAGGAACCTCAAGGGGTGCGCCTTCAAGCACAAAGTCATTGAGCATATCAATCACCAAAAGCGCCCTTTTTCCCATGCTATACCCCCTTATGATAAAATTCTAAATTCTAAATTCTAAATCCGAAATTCTAAACAAATTCCAAATCCCAATTTTCCAAACCCACTATCAACTCAACGAACGCAACCAACGCAATAAACGCAATTAACTCAATAAACGCACACTACTCCCTACTCCCTATCGCCTGTTGCCTATTGCCACTATACCACTATACCACTACACCATTCTCACACTATTTCCGTTCCCACACCCTCTTCTGTAAATATCTCAAGCAGGAGACAGTGGGGAACCCTTCCGTCAATAATGTGGGTTTTTTTCACCCCTGCACTCAGTGCCTCAAGGCAGGCCTGAACCTTCGGAATCATCCCCTCCTTAATTATCCCTGATTTTATCATCTCCTGAGCCTTCTTCCTTTTAAGTGTAGAGAGCTTTTTACCACCTGCATCTCTCACACCATCCACATCGGTAAGAAGTATCAGTTTTTCTGCCTTAAGTGCAGAGGCCACTGCTGATGCCACATAATCTGCATTTATGTTCAGGGTTTCACCTTCGGCACTTACTCCTACAGGTGCAATAACGGGTATAAAACCGCTTCTGTCAAGGTGTTCAACAATGTCGGGATTTACCTCTTCCACCTCTCCAACCAGTCCAAGGTCAATTATCTCATCGGTTTTGTCCTTTTCACTTTTTTTTCTGATTCTCTTACGCTTTGCCCTTATCAGCCCCCCATCCTTTCCGGTAAGTCCAACAGCCTTTCCACCATGCTGGTTAATGGTGGCTACTATGGTTTTGTTAACCAGACCGCCAAGCACCATCTCCACAATATCCATGGTTTCCTGGTCTGTGACCCGCTGTCCCTGAACAAAGGTCGGAGTCTTGCCCATCTTTTTCATGGTTTCCGATATCTTTGGACCTCCACCATGGACAACCACGGGGTTAATCCCTATGTATTTAAGCAGAATAATATCCTGTGAGAAGGCATCCTTCAGGGATTCCTCCTTCTGGGCTGCCCCACCGTATTTGATCACAAAGGTCTTTCCATAGAACTTTCTGATATAGGGTAATGCCTCAATCAGAACCTCTGCCTTTTCTATAAGTCCCTTCAACCTAATTTCCTCCTTCTGCACAGGGTATGCATACCACCTTTCCATCCTTCAGCCTTGCCCTTGGCTCCATAACCTTTTCTCCGCAAAGTTCACACCTTACAGAGGGATAAACCCTTGCCTCTGGTGGCAACTGAACCTGTAAGTGCCTTACATCAAAAAGCTCATCATCCTTTGCATCCATAATGGCCTTAATCTTTCTTGCCTTTCTGTTATGCACCACTTTGAGAACCTCTTCGGAACGCTCCCCTTTGGAAAAGCGTCTCCAGGCCTCCTTTTCCTCCTCGGTCTCAGGAGGGGATGTCCATTTAATGGCAATACGGAGTGCCTCTCCAGAGGGTCTTCTTATGAAGGTGTAAACCTGCTTTCCATAATCCCTGAATATCAGGTTACCTTTGCCAAAGGTACAGCCGGTGATTACCTGCACAGCATCCACAGCACAGGAATTGTTCTCCACAACTGCCACAAGCTCCTCATCCTCCGGTCGTTTTGCAAAGTTTTTCAATGTGTATTCTGCCACTCTATAGCCAAGAGCCAGCCCTGGGCAGGCATGTCCGTGAAATCTTACCACCTCATCAAAATCCATCAGAGCACCTCCTCATAAACTGTCAAAATTGCATTATAGCCCTCATCGGTCAGTCTGAGGGCAACTGATTCAGCCCTTGCAAGTGAACGAAACCGTCCAACAAGCACCCTGTAATAGACCTGTCCCTTTATATTTTTCTTTACAATCCTTACATTCCTGTAAGTATAGGAAAGAGCCCTTTTAAGCCGCCAGGCATTCTCCTTCATCCTGAAGGAGCCAACCTGTATGGTGTAAAGTCCGCTTCCGTGGATTGCGTATTTTACAGTCTTTACATATCTTTCGTCACGACCGAGCACCTCTACATAGACCCTTGATGTGCCTTTCTGTATCAGCCCTATCCTCCTGGCTGCCCCGTAGGAAAGGTCTAAATCCCTGCCTCTTACAAAGGGACCACGGTCATTTATCTTGACAACCACCGATTTTCCGTTTTCAGGATTGGTAACCCTTAAACGGGTTCCAAAGGGCAGACTCTTGTGAGCTGCAGTCAGGCGATACATGTCAAAGACCTCACCTGAAGCAGTCTTTCTTCCATGAAATTTGGGCCCATACCAGGAGGCAACCATAACAGCTTTACCCTCAGGTAGAGCCTGATAACGGGGAGCCGAGGCACAGGAGACAAGAAGGAGGATACAGATAAGAAAGATTGCTAATGTTGTAAGTTTTTTCATGGTAAAAGCCCTGACTTTGTAATTCTAATTTCTAAATCCTAAATCCGAAATTCTAAA
>CAZIIE010000051.1:0-10315 GCA_964539375.1 uncultured Nitrospirota bacterium
ACATCAAACCCTATCAATTAAAAACGGATATACTTCTTGGTATCAAAGACTGTAAGAATGCTTACAGAGAAATTGCAACTATGTATAAGCTATTTGGAAGGACAAAAGCTGTTTTAAATACAATCAGTAAATTTAAAAAGATATGTACATATTCCTCAGAGAGTTTAGAACCTCATCATTAGGACATTTGCACCTACCTCTTACATTTGGTTATATTAAAAGATTAATCAACCGATCAGTTTAAAAATACTTTCTTTTTCTATATACCATGCAGGAATACATTGTAATAAAGGGTGCCAGGGAGCACAACCTAAAAAACATTGACCTCAAACTCCCCCGTAACAGCATCATTGTGGTTACTGGCCCCTCGGGCTCAGGCAAGTCCTCCCTTGCAATAGACACCATATATGCCGAGGGACAGAGACGGTTTGTCCAGAGCCTTTCATCCTATGCAAGGCAGTTTATTGGAGAGCTCCAGAAGCCTGATGTGGATTATATTGAGGGGCTTTCTCCAGCAGTTGCAATTGAACAAAAAACCGTCACCGGTTCTGCCCGTTCCACCCTTGGCACTGTGACAGAGATATATGATTACATGAGGGTGCTCTACACCCGTATCGGACAGCCCTACTGTTATAACTGCGGTGATAAGATAACAACTCAGGACTCAGAAAGTATAATAAAGTCTGTCCTTTCCCTGAAGAAAGGAACCCGTCTTCAGATCCTCTCGCCAATAGTCAGGCAGCGCAAGGGTCAGTATCGAAAGGAGCTTGAGGAGCTTCGGAGAGAGGGTTTCATCAGGGCAAGGATTGATGGAAAGATGGTTGACCTGACAGGAGAAATCAGTTTAAGAAAGAATCAACGCCATACAATAGAGGTGGTGATTGATAGGCTTTTGGTGAAGGAAGGCATTGAAAGGCAGATAAAGTCCTCTATTGAAACAGCCCTGAGATACTCAGACACTGTGGTAATCAATCTTGTTGACAGAGGGGAGGATATTCTTTATAGCCGCAGCCTTGCCTGTAGCAGATGTGGTATAAGCTATCCTGAGATAACGCCCATGTTTTTTTCCTTCAACAGCTCCCTTGGAGCCTGCCCTCGCTGTAAAGGCATAGGCTTTAGCAATATTACCGAAGAGGATGGTCTCTATGAAGAGGTAGAGGAGCTTGTGCCCTGTCCAGAATGTAAAGGTCTAAGGCTCAGAAAGGAGCCCCTGAGCATAAAGATTGGTGGTCTTAACATTGGAGAGTTTTCAAGGCTGAATGTGCAGGAGGCAATGGACTTCCTTAGTAATCTTTCTCTTAATGAAAGACAAAGGCTCATTTCAAGCCGCATCCTGAAGGAGGTGATTGACCGTCTTGGTTTTCTTCAGCAGGTGGGTGTGGGTTATCTTACCCTTGACCGCCCTGCAATAACCCTTTCAGGTGGTGAGGCTCAGAGGGTGAGGCTTGCGACCCAGCTTGGTTCATCCCTTACAGGGGTGCTCTATGTGCTTGATGAGCCAAGCATAGGGTTACATCCAAGAGACTGTAAGGCACTAATAGAAACCCTTAAGAGATTGAAAGAGGAGGAAAACACCATTGTGATTGTTGAACATGATGAGGAGACCATAAGAAGTGCTGATTATATAGTTGACCTTGGACCTGGAGGTGGTGTAAGGGGTGGATGGGTAATTGCCACAGGAAGGCCTGATGAGATATCCGTTAATCCTGAATCACCAACAGGAGCATACCTTTCAGGTAAGAAACTGATACCCCTGCCAAGGCACAGGAGAAGACCATCAGGATTTATCCATCTGAAAGGCATAAACAAACACAACCTGAAGGACCTTGATGTATCCATTCCCCTTGGTCTTTTTGTGTGCATTACAGGTGTTTCAGGCTCGGGTAAGAGCACCCTTGTCTTTGATGTCCTTCAGAGGGGGCTTTCCCTTATAAGAAAGGGGAAAAAGAGGGGATTACCCTTTGCCCATATTGAGGGTCATGAACAGCTTTCCCACCTGATTAGCCTTGAGCAGAAGCCCCTTGGCAGGACACCCAGGTCAAACCCAGCCACATACACCGGTGTCTTTACTGATATAAGAAGGCTCTTTTCTATGACCGAGGATTCAAGGGTGAGGGGATACACCCCTTCAAGATTCAGCTTTAACCTCTCCGGGGGGAGGTGTGAGACCTGTAAGGGTGAGGGTTACAAAAAGGTGGAGATGCACTTTCTGCCCGATGTATTTGTGCCCTGTGATAGCTGTAATGGTAAAAGGTATAATGAGGAGACACTCAATATACTCTTTAAAGGTAAAAACATATCCGATGTGCTTGAGATGACCATCTCTGAGGCCTACGACTTTTTTATCAATATTCCACGACTGAGGGAAAAGCTGAAACTTTTGGTTGATGTGGGGCTTGGTTATATAAAGCTTGGTCAGTCAGCAACCACCCTGTCGGGTGGAGAGGCGCAGAGGGTGAGGCTTGCCAGAGAGCTTGGCAAAAAAACAGCAAAGGGCACCCTTTACATCCTTGACGAGCCAACCACAGGGCTTCATTTTGTTGATATAGAAAAACTCCTTCTGGTAATCAATCGGCTGGTTGACAAGGGTAACACGGTGCTCATTATTGAGCATAACCTTGATATAATAAAATCTGCTGACTATATCATTGACCTTGGTCCAGAGGGCGGAATTGGTGGTGGCAGGATTGTGGCTGAAGGTACACCTGAAGAGGTTTCTGAAAATCCTGCCTCCCACACGGGCAGATTCCTTGCTGAAAAACTTAGAAAGGAGAAGGGCTATGAAAGGGTTGCGGGCATTACTGTTTAGTCTTATGCTGGCCTTTTTTATTGTTTCCTGTAAGGGAGAAAAGGAAAGGCTCTTTAAAAGGTCAGAGGTTATGATGGATACCTTTGTGAATATCACCGTGGTGAGTGATTCAAAGCAGAGGGCTGAGGAGGCGATGGAAGAGGCCTTCAGGGAGCTTAAAAGGCTTGAATGGCTATTGAACTTCTTTTCAGAGGAAAGCGAGGTCTCAAAGATAAACAGTAATAGCGGCGAAAGACCTGTTGCCACCACAAAGGAGACCTTTGAACTTCTCACCAGGGCAGTGGAGGTTTCTGAACTCTCTCAGGGTGCCTTTGACATAACCCTTGGCGTTATTAACAGACTCTATGACTTTGTAAAAAGGCTCCAGCCCTCTGATGAGCAGTTAAAGAGACTTCTTCCACTGGTTGGCTACAAAAACATTGAGCTTTACCCGAGAAACAGAATTGTATTTTTAAAGAAAAAGGGCATGATGATAGACCCAGGGGGCATCACAAAGGGTTATGCTGCTGACAGGGCGATTCAGGTGCTCAGGTCAAGGGGCATAAAGGCAGCCCTTGTAGCAGTGGCAGGTGACATAAGGGGCTATGGGTTAAAGCCTGATGGAAAGCCCTGGGTTGTTGGTATCCGTGACCCAAGGGCAGAAAGCTCTGATGAGATATTTGCTACAATGGAGCTTAAAGACCTTGCCGTATCCACTTCAGGCGATTATGAGAGATACTTCATTGATAAGGGTAAAAGGATTCACCATATCCTTGACCCCAAAACAGGAAGACCTGCCCGAGGTGTGATAAGTGTTACAGTGATAGGGCCTGAGGCAGTCTATACAGATTCGCTTGCAACGGCTGTTTTTGTGAAAGGCCCTGAAGAGGGCATGAAGATTGTTGAAAAAAGGGGATACATGGCTCTGGTGGTTGACAGTGAGGGTAACATAAAGATGAGCTCTGCTCTTAAGGGCAGAATAAAACTGCTTAAAGAGCATATAGAGGTAAAAGAAGGATGAGGCTATTAGCCCTTTTAAAGGATACCAGACCTCTTGACTGGCTCATCCTTGTGCTGCTCATTGTGATAGCTGCATCAAGCCTGCTCTATGCAAAGGGACTTTCTTCAAGGATGGATGACACGGTTGTGGTGGAGCTAAATGGTAAAGTGGTGTATCGTTTAAGTCTTCGTAGGGACGCAAAACTGATGGTGAAGGGCCCCCTTGGCAATACCCAGATAGTGATTAGCGATGGCAGGGTGAGGGTGACCGATTCACCCTGCCCTGAAAAGATATGTGTAAGGCAGGGATGGGTAAAGAGGGGTGTAATCGTATGTGTGCCCAACAGGGTGGTTGTAACCGTTGGAACCCAGCACAGGACAGTAGATGCAATCACAGGATAACCTTAGAATAGCTCTCCTTTCAGCCTTTGCCATAGGACTTCATGCACTGGAAAGACTTATTCCCTCCCCTGTGCCATGGCTGAGGTTTGGCTTTGCCAATATAATAGTGTTGGTTGCTCTGGTAATCTATGGCTTCAGAGTGGGAATGATGATTACCCTTGTAAGGGTTCTGATAGGCTCTCTTTTTATTGGCTCCTTTCTGGGACCAGGTTTTGTTCTGAGCCTTTCTGGAGGGATTGTCAGCACAACAGCCATGTTTATTTCCATTAGGCTTTTCAGGGCTGCAATAAGCCCCTTTGGCCTGAGCATAGTGGGTGCCTTCTTTCACAACCTCACCCAGCTCCTTGTAGCCTATGTTTTGTTTATAAGGAGGCTTGATGCTATGCTGTATCTGGCTCCCCTGATACTGTTTCTTGGTATAATAACAGGTAGTATTAACGGGCTTTTGGCCCTTTCGGTAATAAAGAGGCTTGGATGAGATGAAGGTCCGTTGCCCAATATGCAAGCAGATAACCACCTGGGAGGAAAATCCCTACAGACCCTTCTGCTCTGAAAGGTGTAAGATGGTTGACCTCGGCAGGTGGGCAATGGAGGAATACAGGATATCAACCCCCGTAGAGGAGAGCGAGAATGGATCTATTCCAGAGGATAGCAGAACAGAGGATTCGTGAGGCAATAGAGCGGGGAGAACTGGATAACCTGAAAAACGCAGGCCGCCCCCTTCAGCTTGACGACGACTCATGGGTGCCAGAGGACCTGAGAGCTGCCTACAGGGTGCTTAAAAACGCAGGCTGTCTGCCTCCTGAGATGGAGCTAAAAAAGGAGATAATATCCTTAAAGGACCTTATCTATAGCCTTGATGATGACAGGGAGAGGCTTAGAAAGATAAGGGAGCTAAACTTCAAACTCCTCAGGCTTAACACTATGCGTAAAAGGCCCTTTTACCTTGATGACCTGCCCGAGTATGAGGAAAAACTCTGCAAGAAGTTACTGTGATACCTCCTGCTGCTCTGCCTCATGAACCTGCTTGTAAAGGGCGGTGTATTCCCTTTCAAGATTTTCAAGCTCGGTTTTAAGATTTTCTATTTCTTTGTCCTTTGCCTGTAACTCCTCTTTGAGCCTGTTAATCTCAGCCTGGTCAGCCCCTCCATTTGAGGCACTGACGATGCTGTTTACATCACTGTTAATGGCATTAAAGCCCTCCTCGTATTCCCTCAGTTTCTGCATGAGCCTTTCGTTTTCCTTTTCAAGGGTCTGCACACACATGAGCAGGTCTTTGTTGTTAGCCTCAAGTTCCTCAACTATTGCCTGATAGGCGGCATCCTTGTCATCGCTGTTTTTTGCCTCCTCAAGTTTGCTCTTAAGCTCTCTGTTTCTCTCCTTCAAAAACTCAACCCGTTTTTTAAGCTGTTCCACCATGTCCTGCATTCCCATAAGTTCTGCAAGTCGCTGCTTTTGCTTATGTATCTTTTCTCCAAGCCTTTCAATTATCTCGTCCTTTTCTGCTGACTCCCTGCTTTTAAGCTGTATCTCCTGATTTTTGCCCTCAATTATATCCTTTACCCAGAGAAGGCTTCTGTTGGCAGCCTTTCTGAAACCGATGGTAAGACTCTCTGACAGGGCCTTAAGCCCCTCGCTCTCCACGATTGAGTCATGTATGGTCTTTATAAAATCAAGGTTCAGCTCAAAGATCTTCCTCTGCAGGTTAATATGAAAGAGGTTGTCGTCCTTTTCCGGGATTTTCTCTATCCTTGCCTCAAGCTCTTCCATCTCCTTTTTAAAGGTATTGGTGAGAATGCTGAGGTCAGGATTTTCAGCCTTAACAATAAGCTCTCTTTGAGCCCTTGAAGCCCTTTTGAGCCTGAAAAACAGATAGACGGTCAGGGCTAAAAAGATAAGGAGAAACTCTCCCATTACCATAAGATAAAAGGGGTCAATCCTCATTCCTCAGCCTCCTCTTGCTCTGGGGAAGCCTTCCTTTTTCTTGTGAAATAGACCACACCAAAGCCCAGACCTGCGACAGCTATTAGCACCACATTAAAGATTGCAAACTTAAAAAGGGCATGCCTCAGGGAGTAGTCCTTTTTATCCTCTGATACAGTTTTTTTCTTCAGGTTTTTATCCCTTTTGGACTTATTTTCACTAACAGGGGCTGTTTTCTTTTCAATCTCTGGTTTTTTTACAGCCCTTACATAAAACCTGATGGACTTTTCTCTACTGAAGCCCTTACCAGTGGCAACAAACCTGACCAGATACTGCCCATCCTTTTCAGGTGTTGTTGAGCCAGTATATACACCGTCTTTTGCAAGGTCATCATCATCTGCTCCATCATCATTCAGGGCTACCCTGTAGAGTTTGTCATCAGGGCTTTGAAGAAATACATTAAACTCCACAGCCCTGAGCACAAGGGGGGTGCTTTTCAGTATCCTTTCGCCATCCTGAAGCCAGACATAGAGTTTCTGTTTTTTACCACCCTTCGCTGCTCTCGGGATGTCGGTTATTTTCAGACTGAGATCTGAGCTGATAAAGACCCTGCTTTCATCCTTTGCAGCATTTATTATTCTCCACGGTCCGGGTAAGGGCTTTGTAACTGACACTATCTCGTAGGCTCTTGCAGAGTTCCATCTGTAATGGGATGGATGACGCCTGTAGGTGACCTTTCTTCCATCAGGCTGTAACAGGGTGATTACCGATTTATTATCCTTACGGCTTAAAACAACCTTCATCTCTTTGATCTCTCTGTCAACCAGAAACTGCATATCCTTTACAGGAATCTGGTCAGGGAGTTTGGTATCAGAGAATACATCGGTGATGGTAAGGTGAAGTCGGTCGGCACTGTCAACAAAGTAAAAGAGTCCCCTTGTGAGCTGGGCTATCTCTTTGAGCAAGGACAGGTCAGAATGTTCAGTAAAGGCTATGGTGTAAACAGCTATGCCCTTTTTTTTGCATTCTGGAAGGAGTTCGTCAAGAAGCTTCAGGGTGTAGTCCTCGTTTCTGTCTTCAGAGCCGAGGTTCATCCTGCCGTCACTTATCAAAAGGATTATCTTCCTTTCAGCATTGCTTTCCTTGAGAGCGCTGACTGCCAGCTTCAAAGCGGTGTAGATATCCTTAAGCTCACCTGTGGAGCCTATCCTGCCTAAAGCCCTCAGGATACTGAACCTGCCTGCCTCTGCATCCTGCAGTTCTGTAAGAAGCTCAGGCCGGTCAGAGGTTTTTATAACCGCTACCCTGTCACCCCTCTGAAGGAGCCTGACAAAGAGCTTTGCAGCCTCTATGCGTAGTGCTTTGGGGTCAGCCCTTTTCATGCTTTCTGAGGAGTCTATAGCAAGCACATAATCAGTAGCTACTGCCCTGAGAGGCATCAGGGGTATCAGAAAGAGTGCTGATAGCAAGATAGCCTTGAGCCTGACCGTCATGAGTTAATCACCTCTTAATGGGTATATAAACACAGTAGATATTAAACTTATCGGAAGGCATGGTAAAAAACTTTAGGTTGGATGGCGGAGAGGGTGGGATTCGAACCCACGGTAGGGGGATACCCTACAGCGGTTTTCGAGACCGCCGCCTTCAACCACTCGGCCACCTCTCCATAGCCGTGGCATGGATATTATACAGAAAAATAAGGCTTTCAGTCTTGATATGTTATGGTAAAATTAATATATGAGTCCAACGATATTTTACAAGAAAGGATATAGATTCTTTTTCTTTTCACGAGAAGAACCAAGAATGCATGTTCATATATATTGTGCTGATGGTGAAGCTAAATTTTGGTTAGAACCAGAGATAGAACTTGCAAAAAACTATAAACTTTCAAGAAAACAATTAAAAGAAATTGAAAAAATCTTAGAGGAGCATTATGATGAAATCAAGTCAGCTTGGCAGGAATGGTTTAAAAGTTGAAGTAACTAACATCTCAAGTCATGGTATATGGTTATTAACCAGAGATAAAGAGTTGTTTTTATCTTATGATGATTTTCCATGGTTTAAAGATGTTCCAGTTAAGAAAATATTAAATGTAGAAGAAGTTACTCCAGACCATTATTACTGGCCTGAACTTGATGTGGACTTGAGTGTTGAAATTATAGAGCATCCAGAAAGATTTCCTCTTAAGGCTAAAGTGACTAAATGAACATAACAATCCTTTCATGCGTACGGCTAAAGCCGCCTCAGAAATTATTCGTTGTATAATCATTTCATGAAAAGCCTTTTAAAAGGTTAAGAGTTTTAAAGAATAGCCGATAAAGGGATAATAAAACCCTGAAAGGAGGTCAGCATGAGGTCCTATGCGAGGGAATTGGCAGAGCTAAAAAGTAGAGCAGGGGATATCCTTAGGGATGGGCCAGAAGGCTTAAGGATAGCCGATGAAAACAGGCTAAGAGAGGAGCTGATTGATTATCTTATTTACACCCTGGTCTTTTCTGAAGACCTGCCAGCCCGTAAAGAGGCACACCGTCTGATATGGTTAACTGCCCTTTCACTGGGAGTGTATCCAGCCTCTATTCACCCCCTTTACATGGCTATGGGCAGAGAGGAGACAGGTGGTTTTACCACTGCGGCTATGAATTTCCGTTCCCTCACCTATGATGTCTGCCAGAGGGTCTTTAAGGTTGCAGAGGAGCTCAAGGCTGGTGCATTCATTTTTGAGATAGCAAAGTCTGAGATGGAGTATACCTTTCAGAGCCCTGCGGAATACACTGCCTGTGTGCTGGCTGCTTCGGTGAAAACAGGCTATAAAGGGCCGGTCTTTATCCAGGGTGACCATTTCCAGTTCAGTGTAGAGGGCTATAGAGTTAACCCCGATGCAGAGATTGAGGCCCTGAAGAGCCTCTGTAAAAGGGCAGTTGATGCTGGCTTCCTCAACATTGACATAGATGCATCAACCCTGGTTGATTACTCAAAGCAGACCGTTACAGAGCAGCAGTATCACAACTACTATTGCACAGCAAGGCTTACCGAATACCTTAGAGAGATTGAGCCTGAAGGAGTTACCATCTCTGTTGGTGCTGAAATAGGTCATATCGGCGGAAAGAACTCCACTGTAGAGGAGGCAAGAGCCTTTATGGAAGGTTTTAAGGGTGAACTCGGACAGGGTATGACGGGGGTCTCCAAGCTGAGTGTCCAGACTGGCACTGCCCATGGAGGCGTGCCACTTCCTGATGGCTCTGTAGCAGAGGTTAATCTTGATTTTGAGGTGCTTCGTTCAATTGGGGAGTTTGTGAGAAGGCAATACGGACTTTCAGGCACGGTTCAGCATGGTGCTTCCACCCTTCCTGAAGAGCTTTTTGACAGGTTCCCCCAGAACAACTGCTCAGAAATTCACCTTGCCACAGGCTTTCAGAATATCATGTATGAGTTTGCTCCAGAGGAGCTGAAAAGCTCAATCTATTCCTACATTAAGGAAAGCTTCAGCAAGGATTGGAAGGAGGGCATGACCGAGCAGCAGTTCCTCTATAAGACCAGAAAGAGGGGCTTTGGTCCCTTTAAAAAGAAGTGGTGGTTTATGGAAGAGTCCAGTAAAAACAGGATACTTGATGAGATAGAAAAAAAGCTCAACCTTCTTTTTACAAAACTAAACCTTAAAAACACAAAGGAGGAGGTACAGAGATATGTTGCCCCTGTAGAGCCACCCTACAGGGAGCCTTCTTTCACAGAAAAGACAAGGGCCGAGGATATAAGGCTTGAAGAGGGAGCTGATTAAAGTTGGTGGAATCTGCAACAGCTGAAAAAGGAAATAAAAGGCAGCTTTAATGTATAATAAAAAACCCTTCGTAATGAAAAAGGACCCTTTAGTTCTTCAATATAATAGGACCAGCATGGTGAGACTAAATTAAAGATTTAGAGGTGAGAGTTATGGAATGCACAAGAGAGGAAAATCTTAAAAACTGTAACTGCTCCTACGAGCCCTGCCCACGCAAGGGCAAGTGCTGTGAGTGTCTTCATTATCACCGCAGGCATGGAGAGCTACCTGCCTGTTTCTTTCACGAGTCTTACGAGCAGAGTTACGACAGGTCATTAAAGAATTTTATCAATATGGCCCAGTCCATGGGTATGAGGACTGCCTGATTCTCCTTTGCCGGAGTGGTGGAATTGGCAGACGCGGCGGACTCAAAATCCGCTGGGGGCAAC
>CAZIIE010000052.1:0-10271 GCA_964539375.1 uncultured Nitrospirota bacterium
GGTGTTGATATGCCATAATGAAAACGCTCCCTGCGACGAAGCACAGAGAGCGTTTTAATAAGAACGAGATACCTTTTAGCATCCCTTGATTATCTTTTTCTTTCTCTTTTTCCCATCAAGTATCTTGATGTAGGATACGATATCCTTCATCTTCTGGGAGTCCTTAGGGAGGGGTTTTCCTCTCAGGGCCTTCTCAATGCAGAAATTTACCGCATCCTCTACAGTAGCAAGCTTGTTGTTCATAATCTTATAGGAGCCCTTCTGACCATTGATACCGCTTCCGTCAGGATGGCAGGTATTACAGGACTTACCGTTTGTACCAAGTGAAGTGTCCTTAAACAGAGCCTTTCCCTTCGCAATATCACCTGCAGCAAAGGCAACAGCCACTGAAAGAGCCACCACAAGGACAATCATACTAACCAACAATGACCTTTTCATCATAAAACACCTCCTTTCATTTTTCTCACCTCCACCTCCCCGATTTCTTACACAGAAAGGACTCTCTGACACTGCATTGTTGACTCTTCTCTGTGGCCCTTTAGATGGTAATATTATAAACAATCAGGGTGGGTTTTCTCAAAATTTTTATAATACTATTTATTAAATTAATTAATTCAAAGCAGTAGGCAATTTCATGGGAGGGACTTTGGGTTAGCGTCAATGCTTCTGAATATCTCAAGCACAGAGACAAAAAGAGCCACCACAAGAGGCCCGAGAACAAGACCTATCAGGCCAAAAACCTTCAACCCTCCTATAACACAGAAAAATATCACCATGGTAGGCATTCTTGTTCTTCCACTTATGATTATAGGTTTCAGTATGTTGTCAACCATGCTGATAACAAAGGTACCAACCAGAAAGAGTATTATTGCCTTGATATAAAACTTCTTTATCAAAAAAAACACAAGAACCGGTCCCCAGACCGATACAGCTCCAAGCCCTGGTATGAAGGACATAAAGGCCATCAGAGTACCAAGCAACACAGGTGAGTTCAAACCGAGCAAAAAGAAGGTTATCCCACCAAGGGCACCCTGTATAAGGGCTACCACAACCCCGCCATAAATGGTTGAAATAACCATATCCTTTATCTGGGAGGCAAGTCTGTCCTTCTGGGCATCGGAAAAGGGCATATAGTCTCTTATCTTTTTTATAAAATCTGGGCCATCCTTTATCATAAAAAACATAGCAAAAAGCATAAGCAAAAAGTTGACCACCACAGCCATTATGTTTGCAACCCCCCTGGTAACATTGGACAGGATGGATTTGCTGAGTTTTGAGATGCTTTCTGATAGCATCTCACCTATGTTGAACTCATGAAGGTTAAAGGTGGTCTTTATCTTTTCCTGTAACCAGAGGATCTGTTGACTTTTTAGCAGGTCGTCAAGTCTTGAAACACCCTTTGTGTTCAAATAGTTAATAAAGTCTCTTAATTCATTTACAAGGTTTACAATCAGATAAGAGAAGGGACCAGCTATGAGCACAAGGGTGATAAAAACGGTTATCAGCGATGCTAAAGACTTCCATCTTATATACCTGTGTAAATAGTGATAAAGGGGATAGAAAACAACCGTCATTACAACAGCCCATGCAATTGGTATAAGAAAGGGATTGATAATAAGGTAGGACAGATAACACAGCAGGAGGGTGAGTACAATCAGGGAAAAGAGATAAAACCTTCCTGAAGCCAATGTCACCCCTTTATCGGTTTCTGTTTTCACTTACGGTCTTATCTAAAAAGCTCTCAGGCACCTTAATGGTATCAACAAGCAAAGGAACAAGCACGTTAACCCAGCCACCTATCCTTTCATAGAGGGTTAACCCCTCTGAAGGCTGCCTTTTTATCCTCCTGAGGGCTTCCCTCTTAACCACAGGCAACATCCTTAAAGTAAGCCCAACGGTATCAAAAAACTCCTCTGTGGGTATGCCAAGCCTCTTTAAGGGTGAAAAGAGCCTTTTAAGAGCCAAAACCATCTCATCAAGGTCAGAGCTGAGCACCAGGAGTTTGGCACCAAAAACAAGCCCTATTACCCTCACAGCCCTTATAGTTGCCATCTCAAGCCCCCCGTCTGTTATGGAAAGAAAGGAAAGCTCAACCAATACCTTGCCAGGAGTAAAGAGAAGGAGGTTACTCAGAAAGACACTCATTGCAAAAAGCCCAATAGGCACAGCACCCTTCCTCATTCCTCTGTCAGGGTAAAAGAGATAGAGGGCTAAGGAGAAAGAAAGGACAAAAAGAGATAGATAAAGATTGGAGCTGGTAAAAAGGGCTACAGTAAAAACAATATAGGCTATAAGTTTAAGGTATATCAACCAGAAGGCCTCCTTACACTGTTAAAGCTGAAAGGCGATTTATAATTTTGGCAGATTGTCGGTCTGCATTGCAAGTTTAGGTGCATCAGGCCTTGATAGAATATATCGGAATATTCCAGAGGCGATTGCCTCGGCTGTTTTTTTCCTGAAGTTCCTGCTACGCAGCAGTCTTTCCTCACGGGGGTTACTGATAAATCCTACCTCAACCAGCACTGAAGGCATGTCAGCATCTACAAGCACATAGAAAAGGGCCTGTTTCACGCCAAGGTTCTTTATTCTGTAATGTCTGTTGAGCCTTCCAACTAAAGAACGCTGGATGTAATGGGCAAGCTTCAGGGATTCGTCCCTTTTACTCTCCCTCTTTAAAGAGGCCAGTATCATGCCAAGTTCGCTCTGCTTCTGCTTCATCTTCTCCACGGATATCTGGTTTTCCCTTGCCGCAACCCTTAGTGCCTCCTGGTCATTTGTCCAGTTAAGCAGATAGGTCTCTATGCCTGAGGTTTTTCTCCTCGGGCTTGCATTTGCATGGATAGAGACAAAGAGGTCAGCCATCCTTCTATTTGCAATGCTTGTGCGTTCTCTTAACTCCAGATAACGGTCATCGCTCCTTGTGAGATAAACCTTGAGATTATACCTCTCCTCAAGTATCTGTTTAAGCAGTCTGGCAATCCTTAATGTTACTTCCTTTTCCTTTAACCCTGTTGGCCCGATTGCACCAGGGTCGTGACCTCCATGTCCAGGGTCTATGACCACCACCTTCTGCTCACGGTAAAAGGGGTTCTTCTCATGGCCAATGTCAAGAACCACCCTCGGAGGTGACTTGATTGTGAAGTATTTATGGGGCAAGGCCCTCTTTAGGTCAACCACTAACCTCAAAACCCCACTCTTAGGAACTCCCCACCTTATTCCCTTAATGACGCTGCTTACTGGCTGTAAAGAGCCCCTTTTCTTAAAATCCACCCCCTCAAAATCAAAATAGACCCTCTCTGGATTGTGTAAAACACCAACCCTATAGGTAGGTAAACTGTCAAACTCCACCACAAGACGAAAAACACCGTTTTGCTCTGAAAACCTTACATCCCTCAGGGATTTTTTCTCAAGGGCATGGCCACCGAAGGAAAAAAGAAAAAAAAGCAGAAAAAAGGTAAGGAAAAGTGCCACCCTTAACAGTCTTTGCCCATTCATCAGACAGCCCTTACCTCTTTAATCTCATCAAAGGCATCAAGGAGCCTCTTTTCAACCCAGTTCTTCATGGTAAGCCCCGCCATCATACAGCTTTCGCACTGACCGGTAAGCCTGACATAGACTATACCCTCTCTAATATCCACCACCTCAAGGTCTCCTCCCTCCTTCCTGAGTCCCTCCCTTATCTCCTCTATTACCCTCTCAAACCTCTCCTTATCCATAGAAGACATTATACAGCATATTTTTTTTTTTTTTTAGTAATTAGTAATTTATACTTCCAGACAAATATAAATATTTAGTTAAAACATATTGGAATAGTTAATAAATCTCATTTGTTTCAAAAGGGCTAATTTGTGCCCCACTGTTAAAAATTATATCTATTTCGGAGAAGCTCTCCAAGCAGATGCCAGGGCATTGGGGCATTTTTCGTAAAAAGATGTTAAGGGGAGGCTGTGTGAATTTATAGACCTATTTGAAACTGGCAGGGGTATAAAGGGGCAGTTTTACAGGTTTACTGTTTTCAGGACCCTTGTGGAGTTAAGCACTGCAAGCACTGCCACTCCCACATCAGCAAAAAGTGCCTCCCACATGGTAGCCATACCAAGGGCGCCAAGGCTTAAAAAGAGCCCTTTAATCAAAAAGACCATACCGATATTTTCATACACTATCTTTCTTGTCCTTCTTGATACATAAAGGGCATCCACGAGGGCGGAGAGTCTGTCTTTCATTAAAACCACATCAGCCGACTCAATGGCAGCGTCTGAGCCAAGCCCTCCCATGGCAATGCCTATATCAGAGGCCATTAATACAGGGGCATCATTTATACCATCACCCACAAAGGCAATCTTATGGTGTCTGGGGTCTATATCTTTTTCAAGCTCTCTGACCTTTTCTATCTTCTCCTCAGGCAAAAGCTCTGCATAAAACTCATCAATCTGAAGGCTCCTTGCCACCTGTTCTGCAGCCTCTCTGTCATCGCCGGTAAGCATTACAATCCGTTTAACTCCCTCCTGTCTCAGGCTCTGAAGGGTTCTTTCTGCATCCTCTCTTATAACATCGGAAAGCACAATGTAGCCAGCATATCTTTTATCCAGTGCAACATGAACCACCGTGCCCTCTGTGACACAGGTGTCATGGGCTATGCTGTTTTCATCAAGATGAAGTATGCGGTCGTTTCCTGCCACTATCTCCCTTCCATCAGCAATCACCCTTACGCCGTGGGATGGTATCTCCTCATAGCTCTGGATACTCCCCTCATCAACACTGTCACCGTAGGCCTCCAGGATGGATTTTGCGATTGGATGATTTGAATGAGCCTCCGCAAGGGCAGCAAGCCTGAGCAGTTCATCAGGGGAGAATCCATTAAATGCTTTTATATCAACCACCTTAAAGACTCCCTCGGTCAGTGTGCCGGTCTTGTCAAACACCATTGTATGGACCTTTCTGAATGCCTCAAGGTGGTTGGCACCCTTGAAAAGCACCCCCCTTCTTGAAGCAGCCCCTATACCACCAAAGAAAGCAACAGGAATTGAAAGCACAAGTGCACAGGGGCAGGAGATAACCAGAAACACCAGGCTCCGATAAATCCATTCCTGGTAGGTCTGTACATGTGAAAAAAGGGGTTTAAAGAGCTCTGTATGGTATAAAAGTGGAGGAAGAACTGCCATGGCTATGGCTAAAGAGACAACCACCGGTGTATAGAACCTTGAAAAACGGGTTATGAACCTCTCGGTTGGTGCCTTTTGTGAGGCAGCCCTCTCGACAAGCTCAAGTATCCTGCTTACTGTTGACTGTTCATAGGCACGGTTTACCCTGACAAGGATGACACCGCCTTGGTTCACCATGCCAGAAAGCACAGTGTCACCAACTCCAAGTCTCCTTGGTACAGACTCTCCTGTAAGTGCCGATGTGTCAGCAGTAGTCTCACCCTGAATCACCTCCCCATCAAGGGGCACACGCTCACCTGGTTTTATCAAAATAATGTCACCCACCTTGACATCTCTGGGGCTTACCTGTATGCTCTCTCCATCCCTGTAGAGATTTGCATAATCTGCCCTTATCTTTAAAAGACTCTTTATAGACCGTCTTGAATGTCCAACAGCCCTGTCTTCAAAGTATTCGCCCACCTTGAAAAAGAGCATCACACCAGCAGCCTCGGGAAACTCGCCTATCAAAAAGGCCCCTATGGTTGCAATACTCATAAGGAAATTTTCACTGAAGAAATCAAGCCTCCTGATACCCTTAACTGCTCCCTCAAGCACATCATGACCAGAAATAATATAGGCTACTAAATAGGGGAAAAATACTATCCAGAACCCTGAAGTAACAGCCCCTGCATTCCTTACACCCGGGAAAAAGTAATAATCAATGATCAGGCCTGTAACGAAAAAGAACCCTGACAGGGTTATTTTCTTTATGAGCTCCCTTCCACGGCCCTGCTCATCATCTTCTTCACTGGTCTTTTCGGCACTTACAATCTGCACCTCAGGCTCAAGCTGAAGGATTCTTTTAATTACAAACTCCTCCATTGAGGACTCCTGAATCTCAAGGATCAGGGTGCCAGCAGCAAAATTCAATTCAGCCTTTACACCCTCAATCTCATTCAGTGCATCCTGCACCTTACGGGC
Organism: uncultured Nitrospirota bacterium; assembly: GCA_964539375.1. Lineage (GTDB taxonomy): Bacteria > Nitrospirota > Thermodesulfovibrionia > Thermodesulfovibrionales > JdFR-85 > JAADIE01. The sequence goes on from CAZIIE010000052.1 coordinate 6,123, forward strand.
ACAGTTGGGTCAACTGAGCCCCTTTATTTTGTATTTCCTTAACATCAACCTTCCTCCACATGCCTCAGACCTTCTTCAAAGAGGTTTTTGATATGTTCATCATCAAGGCTGTAATAGACCATCTTTCCCTCTCTACGATACTTAACAAGCCTCATATTCCTCAGCAGTCTTAGCTGATGGGATACATTGGACTTTGAGGTGCCAAGCAGATTTGCAAGGTCACAAACACAGAGCTCCTCCAGAGAAAGGGCAAACAGGATCTTTACCCTTGTAGGGTCACCAAGCACCTTAAAGGTTTCAGCAAGCAGTTGAAGGGTCCGCTCAGGCTTAAACCTCCTCTTTACAGAGGAAACCCTTTTGGGGTTAAAGAAATCAACCTCACAGACATCCGATAACTTTTGCCCTGCCTTAAGTTTCATAGTTGAACACCTGTTCAATTATAACTTTTTATTTCAAAGGCAGTCAACGCTTCGTAAAGTTAGCCTATTCAGCTTTAAAACCAGGCTTTTTCTTTTTTTAAGCATTTCACTTGACCAAAATCATCTGAGATTTTTATAATTACTTTTACTTCATTCAGGGCCCATAGCTCAGTTGGCTAGAGCAACCGGCTCATAACCGGTCGGTCCCAGGTTCGAGTCCTGGTGGGCCCACCATCAGCCCTCAGAATACAGAGAAAGAGAGGTTATATGAAAGAGGTTTTAGAACTGCTTATAGCCCTTCAGGAAATTGACTCCACCATCCTTACAAGACAGTTTCAGATTGATGACATTCCCAGAGAGATAAACAAACACACCGCCCCCCTTGAGAAGGCTGAAAAGGAGCTAAAGAAAAAACAGGACAAACTCAATGAGATGGAGAAGAAGAAGCGGCAGAAGGAATTAGAGGTTAAAGAGATTGAAGACAGAATCGCTAAACTTAAAGACCGCACCAAAGACATAAAGACCAACAAGGAATACCACGCCCATCTAAAGGAGATTGAAAAAACTGAAAAGGAAAAATACCTTGTTGAAGATGACATTCTCTATCTTATGGAGGAGATTGAGGAAGCCAAAAAATCAGTTAAGGAGGCGGAAGATCGTATAAAAGAGGAAAAAGACAGGCTTGATAAGATAAAAAAAGAGCTTGACCTTAAAAAGCAGGAGGCTGAAAGGGAGCTTTCAGAGCTGAAGAAAAAAAGAATGGCCCTTGTGGAAAAGATACCTCAGGACATTTACAACACCTACATGGAAACCCTTGAGAAAACAAAGGGCCTTGCAGTAGTTGAGGCACAGGATGAGGTGTGTCTCGGCTGTTATATGAGCATACCCCCTCAGCTTTATGTTGAACTTAAAACTGTAGACCAACTCCATCAATGTCCTCAATGCGGCAGATTCCTCTACCGAAAATAGCTCCCCGAAAGGCTGTTATCTACTCAGATGGTGCATCAAGCGGCAATCCTGGGCCTGCTGGTATCGGTGCAGTGGTTATCGTAGATGATGAAAAGGAGACCCTCTCTGAAGCAATTGGTATTACCACCAACAATGTTGCCGAATACACTGCACTCATCCGGGCCCTTGAGCTTGCAAGGAAAAAGGGGGCTGAAGAGATTGAGCTTTACCTTGACTCAGAACTCATCGTAAGGCAGCTTAAGGGTATTTACAGGGTAAAAAACAAAAAACTAATTCCCCTTTATGAAAGGGTAAAGGAGCTTCTTGAAGGTTTCTGCAGGGTCAAAATAACCCATGTCCCAAGAGAGCTTAACAAAGAGGCAGATGCCCTTTCTAAAAGGGCACTGAAGAAGGGAAGTTAAAGTCTTAAACCAATCTTAAATGTTAAAATATAATACACCAATACACCAATATACTGATATACTAATCTTTCAGGCAGGCAGGTGGTCGCTGGGGTTAAAACCCCAGAGGAAAGTCCGGGCTCCGTAGGGCAGGACAGTGGCTAACAGCCACCCCCCGCACCCAGTTGGGCATCAGAAGGCTTTACCCTTAAGTGGGGGCAATAAAATTTATAATCAGGTCACATCCTCAAACCTTCTGGTTTCCAACTGGGTGCGGGGAGGGAAAGTGCCACAGAAAACAGACCGCCGAGCACCCAACAGGTGAGAGGATAGGTATATTGATTCACTGTAGATTAATGTTAATGCTTCAAACCTTTAATCCATATCTTTTCACCTGTTGGGTGCTCGGTAAGGGTGAAAAGGTGGGGTAAGAGCCCACCGCCTGGGTGGCGACATCCAGGGCAAGGCAAACCCTGTCCGGAGCAAGGCCAAATAGGTTCCGCCCCGAGGGTGGCCCGCCCGATTGTGCGGAACGGGTAGGCCGCATGAGCAGGGGAGTAATCCTCTGCCTTAGATAAATGACCACCAGTACAGAACCCGGCTTATTGCCTGCCTAATACTATTAAAATTCTAAGCACTAAATTCTAAATTAAGAATTGATTGTTAAGGATTTAAAAAATTGGAATTTAGAAATTTGGGTTTTGTTTAGAGTTTAGAAATTAGAGATTAGAATTTATTTAAGGAAATTCAACAGGTAAAATAAGGATATGGATAAAATTACTATAGATTTCCTCAGAGAGATTGGTCAGAGGCTCAAGGAGGTGATACCACCTCTTAGGTTTTCTGCCACCGTTGACAGACCCCTTAAAAAGGGTGCCTCAGGGGACAGGACCTTTGAGGTTGACCAGAGGGCAGAAAACCTTATAATTGAGATGCTTAAAAAAAGAGGGCTTTCTGCCACAGTGGTATCAGAGGAGATTGGAGAGCTTGAGATAAATGGTGGAGGAGACTGCCTTGTGATAGACCCCATAGATGGAAGCAAAAATGCTGTAACAGGCATTCCCCTCTTCTGTAGCTCTATCGCAGTGGCAGAAGGCGACAGGGTCTCAGGACTCTATCTTTCCTATATCATCAATCACATAAGTGGAGATGAGTTCTGGGCAGAAAGGCAAAGGGGTGCCTTTCTGAACGGCAGACCTATCTCCACCCAGAGATCCTCTGAAATAAGGGTCATAGTTTATGAAACCCAGGTGCCTGGCAGGGACATAAAGAGGCTTTTGCCACTACTTTCTCTTGCAAACCGAACAAGGTGTCTTGGTTCAACAGCCCTTGACCTTGCCTTTGTCTCATCTGGAGCAGCAAGTCTCTATGTAAATCCTGCCCCAACCAGAAGCTTTGACTATGCTGCAGGGCTTTTGCTTCTTAAAGAGGCAGGCGGTGTGTTTTCAGACCTTGAGGGCAACAGTTATGAAGAGGTCAAACTCTCCATGAAAAGCACCCCATCAATGCTCTGCAGTGCAAACCCTGAGGTTCATGAAAGGGCGCTGGAGGCATTAAACCAATGATGGAAGAACTCTTAAGGGAACTGAAGAGACTTAACAGCACTCTGGAGAGGATTGCCGATGCGCTTTCTCCAGTGCTGGATGAATCGGTTCTTGATAAATATGTAGCCTTCAGGGTTACAGTGTTACAGGGAAGGCTTTCATTAAAGGGTATTGAACAGCCTGAGCCAATCACCTTTGAGGAGCTAAAAGGAATTGAGCATGCCTTAGAAAGGCTTAAAACAAACACATTACAGTTTCTTAAAGGGCTTCCCTCAAATCATGTCCTTCTTTATGGACCAAGGGGGGTGGGTAAGTCATCCTCTGTAAGGGCTTTACTTAATGAATACTCCCCAGAGGGACTTAGACTTGTGGAGGTTCATAAAAAGGACCTTTTTTTACTCCCAGAGCTTTTAAGCATACTCAAAAAAAGGAAGGAAAGGTTCATCATCTTTACCGACGACCTTTCCTTTGACAGGGAGGACTCCTCCTTCAGAGAACTGAAGGCAATGCTTGACGGAGGCATTGAGCGTCATCCTGAAAACATACTCTTTTATGCTACATCAAACAGGCGACACCTGATGCCCGAGTCTGTTACAGATAATCTGCCCCAGGACATAAACGGTGAATTACACCCCTCTGAAAGCCTGGAAGAACGCATCTCCCTCAGTGACCGATTTGGCCTTAGAATAGGCTTTGGCCAGTTTGGTCCTGAGACATACCTTGATATCGTTAAAAACTATGTAAGGCTGAGAAAGATTGATATCTCTGAGGATGAGCTAAAAAGGCTCGCCCTTCAGTGGGCACTTTCCAGGGGTAATTACTCAGGAAGAACTGCAA
>CAZIIE010000053.1:0-5640 GCA_964539375.1 uncultured Nitrospirota bacterium
GATACACCAATACACCAATACACCACTATACCACTATACCAATACACCAATATACCATTTTTACCCCATTTGACCCCTGTAAAAATGTTATGGGATAATTAATTGATGAAGAGGTTGTTAGCTCTGTTATTTATTTTTCTTTTCATCTCAGCCTGTGGGGGGACAAAGGCTCTCAGGCCTTCAACTGAAGTGCCAGAGGAAGGGGCTGTAAAAACCCCTTACCCTTCAGAGGTAAACAGGGATGCCTATTTTTACTATATACTCGGCTTCAAGGCTGAGATGGAAAGAAGATGGGACGATGCCCTCCAGTACTACAGAAAGGCAATTGAGTTTGACCCGATTTCTCCCTATCTTAAGGTTCAGGTTGCCTCCATACTTTTGAGAAAGGGTAGTGTTAAGGAAGCAACCAGGGAGATGGAAGAGCTTACCAGCAAGTATCCAGATTACCTTCCTGCACTGAAACTCCTGGGGCAGCTTTACAATGGTCAGAAAATGAAGGACAGGGCTGAGCAGGTCTACAAGCACATAATAGAGGTTGACCCAAAAGACACCGATTCCTATCTCTTTCTGGGTGTCCTTTATGCTTCTGAAAAGAGGTATGAAGAGGCTATTGAACTTTTAAAGAGGCTTTTAAAGGAAAAACCAGACAGCCTTATGGGGCTATATTATCTTGGCTCGGTTTACTTTGATTATCATAAATACGACAAGGCAGAGGAGTATTACAATAAGGCACTTGACTTTAAGCCCGATTTTGACCCTGCACTTTTTAACATCGGGTTGATATACGAGATAAGGGGTGAGAACGATAAGGCCATAGAGTATTACAAAAGGGCAGTTGATGTTAACCCTCATAACTTTCAGGCAAAGGAAAGACTCTCAAGGCTCTATATAAAGGAGGATAAAATCAAAGAAGCAATTGATGTGCTTGAAAGCCTGAGCGGGCAGCTTCCAAGAAACATAGAGTTACACAAAAGGCTCGGCCTTCTTTATATGGACCAGGGCAACTATGACAGGGCTGTTGAAGAGTTGAGGCTTGTTGTTGAGGCAAAACCCGATGACCTTGATGTCAGGTATTATCTTTCCCTCTGTCTTGAGGAGCTTAAACAGTATGAACTCGCCATTAAGGAGCTAAAATACATACTTGAGAAGGCCCCTGATAACCTCAAGGCCCTCCTTCATCTTGCCTACATTTATTCTGAGCAGAAGAGATATGAGGAGGCAATCGCTGTATATGACCAGTTACTGTCCATCAAGCCCCAGCCCCAGTATTACTCTTACAAGGCCATGAGCCTGATAAGACTGAAAAGATACAAAGAGGCTGAAGGGGTTTTGAAGGAGGGAATAAAAAAGTTCCCTGAAGATGATGAGCTTTACTTTAACCTTGGTGTGGTTTATGAGAAGCTCAGAGATTTTGAAAGAATGGAGAAAAGCCTTAAGAAGGCTATCAGCCTTAACCCAGAGCATGCCGATGCCCTGAACTATCTTGGCTATAGTTATGCTGAAAAGGGTATAAAGCTCCAGGAGGCCCTTGAGATGATAAATAAGGCATTAAGTCTCAAGCCAGAAAGTGGCTATATAATAGACAGCCTTGGCTGGGTCTATTTCAAGATGGGAAGGCTTGATGAGGCAAGGGATACCCTGCTCAAGGCCCTGGATTACATTAAGGATGACCCGGTTGTTTACGAACATCTTGGAGATGTGTTTCTTGAGTTTGGAGACAGACAAAAGGCCCTTCAGTACTACCAGAGGGCCCTTGAATATCATGAAAAAGAGGAGGGGCTGAAGGAGAGGGTTCTCAAAAAAATTGAGGGGCTAAAGAAAAAGGAAACCGACCGTTAAGATGCTCACCTTGAAATCCCCTGCCAAGATTAACTGGTGCCTTAGGGTGCTGGGCAAGAGACCTGATGGATACCACGATATCTGGTCGGTCATGCAGAAGATTGACCTATTTGACACGCTCCATTTTAGAAGAACCCCAGGGGGAATATCGGTTTACACCGAGCCAGACATAGGTGTCAGGCCTGAAGAAAACCTTGTCTACAGGGCTGCCCATCTTTTTAAGAACTACACCTCCTGCCCTTTCGGTGTTGAGGTTTATCTTAAGAAGGAGATACCAGCTCAGGCAGGTCTTGGCGGTGGAAGCTCCAATGCTGCAACAACCCTGCTGGCACTTAACAGACTCTGGGATAGTGGGCTTGATAAAAGGGCTCTCATGGGTATGGCAAAGGAGCTTGGCTCTGATGTGCCCTTTTTTCTTTCAGAGTCTCTGGCAGTTGTTCAGGGCAGAGGTGAGAGGATAACCCCCCTTGAGGGTGAGCAGAGGAAAAGATGGCTTTTACTGGTTAAGCCCTCCTTTGGAGTGTCAACAAAGGAGGCCTATTCAGGGCTTGATAGATACTCAACCAGTGGGATAGATATAACAGGGGCCGATGTCTTTTTAAAGGGCAGTGATGAGGAACTCTGTCCCTATCTTATTAACGACTTAGAAAAAGTGGCCTTCAGGTTATACCCGGAGCTTTCCAGGCTTAAGGAAAGGCTCCTTGAGGGGGGTTCCCTCTGTGCGCTGATGTCAGGGAGTGGTTCAGCCCTTTTTGGCCTTTTCCCCTCAAGGCAGGATGCTGAGGTGGCTGCAAAAGGGTTTAATGACTGCTGGCACAGGGTGGTCTCCACCTATGGGGGTAAAGATTTCCTATAATTAGCCGATATAATTCTTACAATGGGAGTGCTTGAGAGCTTAAACAGTGAAAATGTTAGGCTTCCATCACCGCCAGCAGTGGCGGTGAAGATTCTTGATGCTGTAAAAAAGGACAGGCAGGACTTTAAGGAGCTTGGAAGAATTATCTCCTCAGACCCTGCACTCACAGCAAAGGTGCTTTCCTTTGCAAACTCCTCCTTTTTCGGGCTGCCAAGTAAGGTTGATAGCCTGGAGAAGGCCATCGGTATAATTGGCACCGATGCCCTTAAAAACATAGCCCTCTCCTTTGTGATTGTAAAAAACTTTAAACAGAACAGCACCAACGGGTTTGACCACAACCATTTCTGGAAGAGAGCAGTCACTGCAGCTGTAGGTTCAGAGATAGTGTCAAGGAGGCTTGGCAGAAGGAGCAAGGACATCTTTGTTTCAGCCCTTTTGATGGACATTGGTATTATGGTTATGTACCTCTGTAAGCCCCTTGAATACCAGAGGGTGCTTGATGAAAAAAGGGCTAAGGGGCTTTCGGTTGTTGAGGCTGAAAGACAGGTCTTTGGCTTTGACCATCAGGATGTGGGAAGGGAATTGCTTCAGAGGTGGCAGTTACCAGAGGAGATATTCATCCCGATAGGAAATCATCACACTCCGCCAGTGGATGGCCAGTGTAATGAGGGCTGCCTCCTTTATATTTCGGACATCCTCTCCAGTATCTATCATAGTACAAAGAGTGTTCGTAAGTTGCAGACCCTGAAGGATGTGATTTCCCATATAAAAGATATGGCAGACGATGAGCTTCAGGAGATGGTTGATGAGGTTGGCTCAAAAGCTGTAGAGGTGCTTTCATCCTTTGAGATAGACCCTGGTAATATGAAACCCTATTCTGAGATACTTGAGGAGGCAAATGCTGAGTTAGAAAAGCTAAACCTCTCCTATGAACAGCTCGTAATGGAGCTAAAACAGGCAAAGGAAAAGGCCGAAAGGCTTGCCAATGAGTTGCTTGAGGCCAATAAAAAACTGAGGGATATGGCCTTTAAGGATGGACTGACAGGGCTTTATAATCACCGATACTTTCAGGAACTGATGGACAGAGAGCTAAGCAGGGCAGAGAGGTACGGAAGGGCTCTATCCCTTGTAATGGTTGACATTGACCACTTTAAAAAGATAAATGACACCTACGGGCACCCTCAGGGAGATGTGGTCCTGAAAACGGTAAGCAGGATTATACAGAATGGGGCTCGTCAGTCAGACATTGCCGCCCGCTATGGAGGTGAGGAGTTTGCCATCGTGCTTCCTGAAACAGACCTTAAAGGCGCAGCTGTGGCAGCTGAAAGGCTCAGAAGGCAGGTTGAAGCAGAAAGGATTAACCTGAACGGAAAAGAGATAGGGGTAACCATCAGTCTGGGGGTTGCAGCTTACGAAAACCCTGGAAAGAAGATTAAAAAGAGCGATATAATAGACCTTGCCGACAAGGCACTTTATAAGTCTAAAACCTCAGGAAGAAACAGGGTAACCCTGGCAAAAATATAAATAAAGACCGCCCTTAAAACAATAGCCGCTCATCCAGGGGATTGCAGATATCTAAGTTTAGATGAAAAAGCATAGCCCATTAATAAAGACCACCACCGGTAGAAGACTGTCCCGCCTCAGAAGGGCTGAAAGGGAAGCCCTTGAAAGGGTGTTACCCGAGCTTGAGATATCTGGGAATCCTGAAAAGCTGAAAAGAGCCCTTAAAACTTACCAGAGGGTTGTGCTTGAGATAGGCTTTGGTAGGGGTGATTTCCTCTACAGCAGGGCTAAACAGGACAGCGATACCCTGTATATCGGTGTTGAGGTCTTCCTTAGTGGTGTGGCAAAACTTCTAAGGAGGATGGTCAATTATGATAATCAGAATAGACCAGAGCCAGAAAATATCCTTATAAGCACCGAGGATATCCGTAAGGTATTGGCTGAGTTGCTGCCCGAGGGCTCTTTAGACAGGGTTTATGTGCTCTTTCCAGACCCCTGGCCCAAAAAGAGACACCACAAAAGGCGGCTTCTGAAAAGAGATTTTATAGGGCTTCTTGAAAGCAGGCTGAAAAAGGGAGCTGACATTGTGGTTGCTACTGACTCTGAGGACTACGCAGAGGAGATATACCAGAACTTTACATCCTCTGGTTTTAACTGTGTTGACAAAGACCTCATAGAAGTCCTGTCAACCAAGTACGCCCAGAAGGCCCAAGACAAGGGCCACAGGATATTCTCCTTCAGGTTTTCTAAGTAATATCCATAGCGACAAACTCACCTGTCTTGCCACTGTCCGAGCAGACAAAATAATTGAAAAAACATCTATAGGGCAAAAACAGCCTGAATTTATTAAACTTTTTATAAATAGGACAAAAAGGATATAAATAATCCTAATAATATTATTTAAAATAATTACTTGACAATAATCATTCTAAAGTAGTAATCTTTATTTAAATGAAACAGTTTTAGAGAGGTGGACATGGAAAAATACAGAGAGATAGGTTTAAAGCTTACGCCTCAGCGGCTGGCCATACTGGAGTATCTTGATGGAAATAGGAGTCATCCCTCTGCTGAGGATATTTACAACGCTGTAAAGGAGAAGTTCCCGACCATGTCCTTTGCTACTGTTTACAATACCCTTGAGACATTGAGAAAGCGAGGGCTTCTGCTTGAGCTGACCATAGACCCTGACCGAAAGCGTTATGACCCTAACATAGAGCCCCATCACCATGTTATATGTTTGAGGTGCAAAAAGGTTCTGGATGTTCATTCCGATTTTGATATACCTATACCTGAAGACAGTGTAAAGGATTTTCACCTGCTGGGCAACCACATTGAGTTCTACGGTATATGCCCTGATTGTAGAAAGCATGATTAATCGGTTTGGGGTCGTTGATGAGCAGGATTTGTTTAAACCTTTAAATAGGATGAAAAAAGTCTTAAAT
>CAZIIE010000053.1:5740-8103 GCA_964539375.1 uncultured Nitrospirota bacterium
GGTGAAGAGGCTGAAGGCTATAGGCGATAGAGATTTGAGTGTTGAGTGTTTAGTGTTGAGTTAAGAGGTTGGAAAATCAGATTAAATATTAACTCTGTATTCTCTGTGTACTCTGTGGTTTTTTTAGTTAATTTGAGAAGCTGGAATTTAGGATTTAGTGCTTAGAATTTAGAATTTATAAGAAAGGGGGTGTAATTATGGCAGTTTTTAAGTGTGAAAAATGCGGTGCAACAAAGGAGGGCAGGTGTAAGCCCAAGAAATGCCCTTCCTGTGGTGAGACAGGCACCATGAAGAAGGAGGGATAACCCCTCCTGCCCTTTACTGGGCAAAAAAGGGATTGACAATTGAGATGTAATCTGATAGAAAGAAGGAGGTAAAGGTTATGTGCATGGAATATTCAATGAGATGTAGCTGTGGAGGCAGGGAGGCAAGTTTTAACTTTCGTGATGAAATCATGCCCCCTGAGGTTATTAGCAGGCTCTACTGTCCTAACTGCTCTGGTGAGATAGGCTTTAACCCTGAGACCATGTTAGCTGACAATGGCTGGGTTATAGAGTATGATATGGAGGTTGCAAAGTTCTCTGCCCTGAAAACACCTCATCTTCTGAAAAAGGAGTTAACTCCTGAGGTGCTCTTTGATGAGGGTTATGCAACCTGGAGAGGTATATACCCTGGCGACCATATAGACAGTGCAAGGGAAAGGGAGGAGATTGTGGCCATGGCAAAGTCAGACCCCAAGGCATATATTGAAAGGATAAAGAACTGGGGTGTTGAGAGAATGGAGCGTCTCAGAAAGGAAGGATGGAGGAAGGCAAATGCAGACTGAAAAGGAGATAATAAAACCAGCCTGTGCTGAGATAAACAGACCCTATCCTCAGGAGGTTGTCTGCCCTGTTTGTGGCGCTGAGGTTGAGGTCTGGTCAGATGAGGAAGACCCAAGGTGTGTGGGTTGCGGCGCAGAGCTTAAAAAGGAGGAATGCTGATGGAGAAGGCCTATTGCATTATAGGCTGCGAGGAGCATTTTCCCTATGAGTTGACCTGTCCCAACTGTGGGGCTGAGATAGATATCTGGAAAGAGGAATTCGAAACCCATTGCAGGCTCTGTGGTTACAGGGTCTACAGCCACGAAAGGTACATTAATTAATTTTTACGCCCTTTTGTGCAGTTACAGGCCTGGAGGGTCATCTTAAAAGAGGGTTATCTCTTTGCCTTAACTCAGAGGGGTAGGCCTTTAGAAAGTAAACATATTAATTATTATGACCATTGAAGGAGGTGTTTATGGCAAGTAAAGAATTGATGGACAAGCTTAATGATGCAATAGCCCGAGAGCTTCAGGTCTCTGTCCAGTACATGTGGCAGCATGTGATGGCCACAGGGATGGATGCAGAGCCTGTAAGGGAGATATTTAAACAGATTGCTATTACCGAGATGAAGCATGCCGAGGAGATAGCCGAAAGGCTTGATTATTTAGGTGGAAGACCAACCACGAAGCCAACCCCTATCAAGATAGGCGAGACCCTCAAGGAGATGATTGAGCTTGACAAACAGGCTGAGGAAGAGGCGATTGAGCTTTACAGGGAGATAATTGAGCTTGCCGAAAAGGAGCGGGACTACACAACAAAGAGGCTTTTTGAACAGATACTGGCCGATGAAGAGGAGCACCACGGTGACTTCTCAGGCCTTTTAGAATGAATACTTAAGGAGGACTGCCATGGGCAAAAAAAAGAAGGTATATGTTTGTCAGATATGTAATTCCTACATGACCAAGGATGCCGATGAGCCTGTGCCTATCTGCTGTGGTAAGGCGATGCTTGTGATGGATGAGGTTGATGAAAAGGATATCTATGAAGAAAAAGACGCAGCAGGAGGTCTGTGATGGCAATATCTGAGGCAGTAGAAAGGGCAGTAAAGATGGAGACCGATGCCATGAAGTTTTACAAAGAGGCTGCAGGCAAGGTCTCCCACCCTGCTGGTAAAAAGATGTTTGAAAGCCTTATCCGCGATGAGGCAAGACATCTGAGGCTACTTGAGGACATACTGAAGGGGCTTGATATTGACCCCCATGTTCAGTGTCTCGGAGATGTCAAGACCGTATTTTCTGACCTCAAAGACCAGATGCTTGAGCGTATTAATGCAAGCACTGATGAGAAGGAAGCCATAAGGATAGCCCTTGAGATGGAAAAGGAAGGCTATAACTACTACAAGGAGATGGCTGAAAAGGCCGTTGATGAGAAGGAGAAAAAGCTCTTTGAGATCCTGAAGCAGGAGGAGGAAAAGCACTATCAGCTACTGAACAACACTTACAGTTTCCTTGAAGACACAGGGAACTGGTTTATGTGGGATGAGTTGAGTATTGTGGAAGG
>CAZIIE010000053.1:8203-10165 GCA_964539375.1 uncultured Nitrospirota bacterium
AATGGAGGTGTGTGAATGAAGGCAATTGAGATTAAGCCTGGTATCTTCTGGGTTGGAGCGATTGATTGGGCGGTAAGGGATTTCCATGGTTATGTAACGCCAAATGGCACAACCTATAACAACTATCTGATCATGGATGACGATATTACCCTGGTTGATGCTGTTAAGTATGAGTTTGCCGAGATCGGTCTTGCAAATATCAAGGGGCTAACAGATTTTTCAAAAATCAAAAATCTGGTGGTTAATCACATTGAGAACGACCACATGGGTGCCCTTGGTGTGTACATGGAACTGATGCCACAGGTTACCATTTACACAACAAAGAGGGGCCACGAGGGGATGAAAAGGTTTTTTGATACCTCCCGATGGAATGTCAAGGAGGTAAAGACAGGGGATGAGATTAAGACAGGCAAGTATACCCTGCAGTTTATTGAAACACCCATGCTTCACTGGCCTGACAGCATGATGACCTATGTGAAGGAGGCAAAACTTCTGATCTCCCAGGATGCCTTTGGTCAGCACTATGCTACCACTGCAAGATTTGACGATGAGTTTGTTGAATGTGCCTCCCATGCTGAACTGGAAGATGCTGTTATTGACTATTATGCAAACATACTGATGCCCTTTGGAAGACTGATTAAGGCAAAGATAAAACAGATTAAAGACCTTGGTCTTGATATAGACATGATTGCACCAGACCACGGGGTAATCTGGCGGAAGGAGCCTGAAAGGGTTTTGCAGATGTATCTTGATATGGCTGAGGGTAAGGCCAATCTTAGGGTTGCCATCATCTACGATACCATGTGGCATAGCACCGAGATAATGACCCAGCCAATAATGCAGGGCATCAAGGACGAAGGTGTTGACTGTAAGGTTATAAAACTCAGGGCAACCCCCATGAGTGTGGCAATAAAGGAGTTCTGGAAGTCAAGGGGGCTACTGGTGGGCTCGCCAACCCTTAATAACGAGGTCTTTCCTTCGGTGGCAGAGTTTATAACCCATCTTCGTGGTCTCAGGCCCAGCGACAGGATTGCAGGTGCCTTTGGCAGTTATGGCTGGGGTGGTGGTGCTGTAAAGTGGCTCTATCAGGAGCTTAAAAATATGAAACTTGAGACAGTGGAGCCAGGTTTTGAGGTTAAATACAGACCGTCTGATGAAGAAATTGACGGTTGTTATGAATTTGGAAGAAACTTTGCAAAAGCAGTAAAGGAGTATCACAAAAAATTTCAATAAAAAAGGAGGAATGCTTATGCAGTATCGTTGCACAGTCTGTGGCTATGTTTATGATGAGGAAAAGGAAGGCACAGCCTTTGACCAGTTGCCTGATGACTGGACCTGTCCGGTCTGTAACGCACCAAAGGATGCCTTTGAGCCTGTATAAGGCATAGCCAGTTCGTGGAGGGGTTTCTTTTGAAACTCCTCCCAGAACTATTTAAATTAAGACAAATTAAATCTTGATTATAAAAGGAGGAACAGTTATGTCAGTAGCTATTGAGAAGATACCAGGGGGCTTTAGAGTTGATGGCCTTGAGTTAAAAAAGGGCAAATGCGGTTGCACCTCTATAGCAAAGTGCTGTTATTCCTGGTCAAAGGTTAAGAAAAAGGGAAGCACCATTGAGTTTGAAGCAAAGCTTACAGCACCTGACACGGAGGATAATTTTAACTGGGGCTACACGGTCAAGAAGGATGATGTTACTGTTGTGGTTAAGGTTGAGGATGCAAGGGACAAGGAGATTTACTCAGGCTTTATTCCGCCCTCTGTGAAGGAGTGGGAGGAAAAGGGCTGGGAAGTAGTGGAAAAGGAAGGTGACAGGGAAGACGGAGTGGTGTGGCGGTGTGCTATGTGCAAGTGGCTTTACAAGGAGGACAAAGAGGGCACGCCCTTTGAGCAGTTGCCCGATGACTGGAAGTGCCCCAAGTGTAATGCCTCAAAGAGCGAGTTTGAGAGGATAGGGTAAAAGG
>CAZIIE010000054.1:0-10086 GCA_964539375.1 uncultured Nitrospirota bacterium
GCCCCTTTGAGTAATTAACTCACCGACCCCCTGATTGGAGATTTACTTGACACTTTCCTTAAAATAGGTTATTTTATTAAGTAGTTTCATGATTTAATTTTATCTAATACTTTAGAGAAAAGGGGTGGAGTGATGAAGAAATTTTGTATTTTAATCATGCTTTTGTTAATCCTTATGGCAGGCACTGCCTTTTCAGGTGATGTGGTTGAATATACCATCAAAAAGGGAGACACTCTCTGGGACATATCAGGCCTTAAACTGACAGACCCTTTCCTCTGGCCAAAGATATGGAAGGAAAATCCCCAGATAAAAAATCCTGACCTCATATACCCAGGACAGGTGATAAGGATACCCGAGGACCTTCTGCAGAAGCAGGTTGTTCTGCCCCCTCAGAAAAGGGTGGTAAAGAGACCTCCTGTTCAGAAGCTAACGCCTCCGGTGGTTCAGAAGAGGTTTCTCTCCCCTGATATAATACTCAGTGCTGGTTATATTGAGGAAAGCCTATCAAGGGTGGGCACCATTGTATCAACCCCCACGGGCAGGACACTGGTGGGCAAGGATGATGAGGTATATATCAATGTAGCAGGCGGTACAAGCAGAGGCGAGAGGTTTTATACCTTTAAGTCCTACGGGATGGTGAAGCATCCTGTAACTGAGAAGCCCCTTGGTGAGCTGGTGGAGATTACAGGTGTTGTGGAGGTGGTTGGTCAGGAGGCTGGTTACACTAAGGCAAGGGTGATTAAGTCCTTTTCGGAGATTGAGATTGGCTCCTATCTTGATAAATACTATGATGTAGCACCCCTTGACCTGTCCAGGCAAAGACAGTCAGAGGTTCACGGTGTGGTGGTTGCTGGTAAGGACCTGAGATATCTAACAGGCAGGATGGATATTGTCTATCTTGACAGGGGTGTAGCAGATGGGCTTATGCCCGGCGACCTTCTCACCGTGGTTTCTTCAGAGGACCCTAACAGGCCAATTGGAAAGATAAGGGTAATCAGTGCAAGAAACACCACTTCAGTGGCCCAGGTGCTTGAGTGTACTGAAGAGGTTGTAAGGGGCGATTCTTTTTAAACAAAGGGCCCTTAAAGGCAAGGGCCTGGGTCATTGTACTTCCTGGATAAAGAAGTTGTTTTCCTGCTCTTCCTTTATGGTGCTTTTTGGACCATGCCCTGGCAGAACCACTGTTTCAGCAGGAAGTTTCATTAATCTTTTAAAGGACTCCTTCAGTGCTGGAAGGCTACCGCCGTGAAAATCGGTTCTTCCCACTGAGCCTGCAAAGAGGGTATCACCTGTTATGACCACACCCTCACCGTACAGACATATCCCTCCAGGGCTGTGCCCAGGGGTATGCATCACGCTGAAGCTCAAAGAGCCTATCTTAACTGTATCGCCTTCTTTTAAAAACCTGTCAGGCTTTGGAAGGGGCTCAATGTCATAGCCCCAGAAGGCCGCCATGTCCCGAGCAGCCTCGTAAATCTCCATTTCATCCTGATGGATAAGAACCTCTGCTTCGGTTGACTTTTTGAGCTCAGGCACAGCTCCCACATGGTCAAAATGGGCATGGGTGCAGACAATGTACCTAACACTGAGAGCTTCGGTCTTAATAATCTCTTCAATTCTGTCAGGCTCGTCACCGGGGTCAATAATCATTGCATCCTTTGATGAGCTATCATAGATGATGTAGGTGTTGACTTCAAGAGGACCAACAATAAGTGACCTTATTTGCATAGTATCTTCCTGCTTAATAATTATCAAGGATTTCTTATTGCTGTGGGAGCCACAGTTTTTTTGTTCTAAACGCCAGGGAGAGATTAGCGGTTCTCCCTGGCGTCTTTATTAACCTAAGAAGGCCTTGAAAGGATTGACGAACAGAACGATCAGAACAACAACCAGCGCATAGATACAGAGAGACTCAATCATTGCAAGACCGATGATGAGGGTAGTGGTTATCTTACCAGAGGCATTGGGGTTTCTGGCAACACCCTCGCAGGCCTTGCTAACACCAAGTCCCTGTCCGATGCCTGTTCCAAAGGCTGCGATACCGATTCCGATCAGACAGCCAAGAACAGCTGTGGAGTAGTAGCTCACTGCTGCATCGCTTGCAGCAAAGGCCATAGGAGCAACAACCAGAATCAGTAACATTGAGAGAAGAACTGCTGTAAGTAACCTTTTCATCGCTTTTCCTCCTTTCCTGAAGGTGTTAAATTAATGTGCCTCTTCAACGGCACCAGCAAGATACAATGTGCTTAACAACACAAAGACAAAGGCCTGAACAATGTTAACAAGCACACCAAGCCCGAGAACCACAATGGGTATAAAAGCAGGAACAAGGCTCATCAATACCGCAATAAGCAATTCGTGAGAGACCATGTTACCAAAGAGCCTCACTGAAAGTGTAAGTGGTCTTGCAAAATGACCTATTACCTCAACAAAGAACATGATCAGCATCAAAGGAAGTGCAAATATGGAACGAACAGGACCGAGAAAATGATTTATATATTTTGCCTTGTGTACTCTTATGCCGTAATAATGGGTTGCAAAAAATACCGGAACAGCACAGGATGCCGTTGTATTTATATTTGCTGTGGGGGTTGCAAAGCCGGGTATCATTCCGAGGAAGTTGCAGAGCAGAATATAAAAACCAAGGGTTCCTATAATTGGAAAATGGGCACGTGCCCATTTATGGCCAATGGTTTCTTCGCATAGGTTATACAGGGCCTCTACAATGGCTTCAATAAAATTCTGTATCCCCCTTGGAACCAGATTTATGGAACGCCTTACCAGAAGACCTGCAACGATGAGTATTATCATTGCCACCCAGGAGTATGTTACATAAAAGGGCACTCCAGGTATATTGATTAGAAATCCTGCCTCTTCCACAATAGAGTCCTCCTTACAGAATGAAGTTGTTCATTTGAGTTGTATATATTACTAATAAAAAGGAAAATTGTCAAGAAAGAAGGATTTTAATTTTTTAATAGGTCTATTTATCTTTTAAAGGGGGATTTCGTTTATGCTGAATATGGCAAGGAGCATACTCACCACTATGAAGCCCACCACAAGCCCCATTATCAGAATGATGGCTGGTTCAATAAAGCTTATGAGCCTTTTAATCATTGCCTTACTTTCAGCCTCAAACCGCTCGGCAATCTTTATAAAGGTATCTTCAAGCCTGCCAGCCTCCTCACCAACCGCCACCATCTGAAGCACAACCTCAGGGAATACCCTGCTTTCCCTTAACGGGGCGGTTATGCCTCGTCCTTTTCTTACCCCCTCTTCAAGCACGGAGAGTTGATCGGAGATAAGCTGATTGCCGACCACCTCTCGTGATATTCTGATAGCGGTCAGTATGGGTACACCACTTTTAAGCAGTGTGCCCATGGTTCTTGAAAATCTGGATATATATATGCGCATTTGTAGTTTGCTGACTATGGGTATTTTTATTAATGCCCTGTCAATGTTTATACGGCCCTCCTCGGTGGCAGCATATCTTTTAAGACCGTAAACAGCAAAAACCACAGCACCAACCACCACCCACCAGTAGGAAGCCACGGTTTTACTGAGGTTCATAAGTATAAGGGTTGGCAGGGGAAGGCTCTGTCCCATCTCTTCAAAGATAATGGCAAACTTGGGTATCACATAGAGCATCAACACAGCGATTGCACCTGAGCCAACAAGGGTTAGCAGTATCGGATAGACAAGGGCTGAGAGTATCTCCTCTTTGAAGGTGTTGGTGGTTTCCAGGAAGGCTGCAATACGTCGTAGCACAGGCTCAAGTATGCCCCCTGCCTCACCTGCCCTGACCATGTTTATATAAAGCCTGGGGAATATTTTGTGTTTTGAAAGTGCCTGTGAAAGGGTCATGCCTCGCTTGATATCCCGATTGACCTCGTTCAGGATTTCCCTTAAAAGCTCCTTTTCACTGTGTTCAGCCAGCACCCCTATTGCCCTGTCAATCTGAAGTCCTGATTCAAGAAGGCTTGCAAGCTCATCGGTGAAGACCTGAAGGTCCTTGGTGTTGACCCTTTTCAGGAAGCTAAGACCTCCAGGCTTGTAGGGGGAAATCTTTACAGGCAGGTATCCCTCTTTGCGTAACCCCTCCTTAAGGGCCTCAATATCAGGGGCATTCCTTTTGTCCTTTATCCTTTTGCCCGAAGGGTCTACTGCTTCGTAAACAAAAAGGGGCATACATTAATCTTAATGTCTTTACCTATAGAAAGGCAAGATGGTAGTATAGTTAGGATTTCAGATTTATGATTTAGAAACTCTGTGCGCTCGGTGTTCTCTGTGGTTTAAATAGTGCTGAAGGCTGAAGGGCTGAAGTTTAAAAGACAGGGAAGAGGGCGCTGGGAGTAGGGAATAAATACTACAGGCTACACCCTACGCCCTGTGGTTTAGGATTTAATGCTTCGGATTTAGAATTTTTATTTTTAAGGGGGTTTTATGGCCAGGATAGAAAGGGCAATCATAAGTGTATCGGACAAGACGGGCATTGAGGAATTTGCAAAAAAGTTACATGAGATGGGTGTGGAGATACTTTCAACCGGTGGCACGGCAAAGAGGTTAAAGGAGACAGGCATACCTGTCATGGAGGTCTCTGATTATACAGGTTTTCCAGAGATGATGGATGGCAGGGTGAAGACCCTTCATCCAAAGATCCATGGTGGAATACTTGCCCTAAGGGACAACCCTGAACACATGAAGGCCCTTGAGGAGCATGGTATGAAAAAGATAGACATGATAGTGGTAAACCTCTATCCCTTTGAACAGACCATCTCCAGGCCTGATGTCACCTTTGAGGAGGCCATTGAAAATATTGATATCGGTGGTCCTACCATGATAAGGGCTGCTGCAAAGAACTTCAAGCATGTGGTGGTCATAGTGGACCCAGCAGATTATGAAGGGGTTATAGAGGAGATGAAGCGCTCTGGCGGAGATGTTTCATACCAGAGGAGGCTATCCCTTGCCCAGAAGGTCTTTGCCCATACATCCCACTATGATTCACTTATTGCCCAGTTCCTTAAAAAATCCTTAGAGCAGCCACAGGGTTAGCAGGGTGGAATCCTTTACGAGGATAAAAGAGCATTATAACTTCAGAGCCTCCGATGAGGAGCTCCTGAAGGGGCTTTACCCCTTGATTGAGAGGCGTGCAGACAGTATCGTAGAGGAGATTCAGGAGCATATAGTCTCAATGGGTGATGAGGAGATAAATGAAAAACTCAAAAAGTATATTGAGCTTCCCTCAAAGCACAAGCACTGGCTTTTAAATCTCTTTAAGGGTCCCTATGACAATAACTACTATATTAGGTTGATAAAGATAGGAAGGGTTCATGCAGAAAAACAGATAAGCCCCCATTTTGTGAGTTCCACAATGAATAAAATAAGAAGAATGCTTATAGACCTCCTATCAGAGGAGATTGAGGACAGGATTTACAGGACCAAGCTGAAGGTGGCTGTCCATAAGCTGCTTGACATAAACCTGGATGTGATAACAAGCTCCTATGTGGAGGAGGAGATTGAGCAGTTTTCCACTGCCTTCAAACTGAAGAGCACACTGGTTAGCTTTGCTGAGCGGTTTTCAAGCACCATGAACCTGGTCCTCATCTTTTCCCTTATAATGATTACCCTCGGCGTGGTTGGTCTGTTCTTCTATGATATTTACAGGATGTTTCAGGGAGACCTTTCCCACGGCATTATCACCGCCCTTGGCTCGCTTCTTATACTCTGGGTCCTCATTGAGCTAATGAACACCGAGATAGCCCACCTGAAGGGTGGCAAGTTCAATATAAGTGTGTTTATAGGGGTGGCGCTGGTTGCCTTTATAAGGGACCTTATGGTTACAACCCTTAAACATGAAAAGCTTGAGCTTGCCTACTATCTGGTTGCTGCAATACTGATACTTGGCGTTGTTTACTGGCTTGTTATTAGGTCTGAAGCAAGGAAAAATCCTTAGTCCATAGATAAGGAGGTTTGTAAATGAAGGTACTGGTTGTCGGTGGTGGTGGAAGAGAACATGCAATTGTGTGGAAGCTATCCCAGAGTAAAAGGGTTGAGAAGATTTACTGTGCACCAGGCAATGCTGGTATTTCAGAGCTTGCCGAATGCGTGGATATACCATTAAATGACATGGAGGGGCTTGTCAACTTTGCAAAGTATGAGTGGATAGATATGACTATTGTAGGTCCTGAGGACCCCCTTTCAAAGGGCATTGTGGACCAGTTTGAAAAGAACGGCTTGAGGGTGATGGGGCCAAGGAAGGATGCTGCAGAGATAGAGGCAAGTAAGGTCTATGCCAAGGAGTTTATGAAGAAGTACAACATACCCACTGCTGAGTACAGGGTCTTTACCTCCTATCTCCATGCCGAGGAGTATGTGAGGATGAAGGGTGCACCCATCGTGATAAAGGCCGATGGGCTTGCGGCAGGAAAGGGTGTTATTGTGGCAAAGACCGTTGACGAGGCAATAGATGCGTTAAAGAGGATCATGAAGGACAGGGCCTTTGGCTCTGCTGGCGACAGGGTGGTGGTTGAGGAATGTCTCAGTGGTGAGGAGGCATCCTATCTGGTATTTACCGATGGTGAGACCATCCTTCCCATGGCAAGCTCCCAGGACCATAAAAGGGTCTTTGACAATGACCAGGGACCTAACACAGGTGGAATGGGAGCATATAGCCCTGCACCTGTGGTAACCCGTGAGGTTGAAGAAAAGATATTGGAAAAGGTCATGAAGCCTGCTATCAGAGGACTTAAAAGGGAGGGCAGAAAATACAAGGGTGTTCTTTATGCAGGGCTTATGATTAAAGATGGTGAGCCCTATGTGCTTGAGTTTAACTGCCGTTTTGGAGACCCCGAAACCCAGCCCCTCCTAACAAGGCTTGATACAGACCTGCTTGAGATAGCTCTGGCCATATCAGAGGAGAAGCTCTCAAGTATGGTGCTTGAGTGGAAGCCTGAAGCCTCTGTATGTGTGGTGGCTGCATCGGGTGGTTATCCAGGTAGCTATGAAAAGGGAAAGCCCATAAAGGGGCTTGATGCTGTTAAGGCGATGGAAAAGGTGGTGGTCTTTCATGCAGGCACAGCCTTCAGGGATGGCGAGATTGTTACCTCAGGTGGAAGGGTGCTTGGTGTGACAGCCCTTGGGAAGGACATAAAAGAGGCAAGGGACCGGGCTTACAGCGCTATTGAAAAGATAGAGTTTGAGGGTATGCATTACAGAAGGGATATTGCCCAGAAGGCACTGAAAAGATGAAAGGTCTCAGGCTTATTCTTATTACCCTTACAGGGCTTCTTTTCTTCACCCTTTCGGCAAGTGCATTAGATGTTAAAGAATACCAACTGAAAAACGGCCTCAAACTCCTTGTGGTTGAAAACCACAAGGCCCCGATTGTTACCTTCCAGATATGGTACAGGATTGGCTCAAGGGATGAGCCAAAAGCAAAAACCGGTATAAGCCATCTGCTTGAACACATGATGTTTAAGGGAACCAAAAATTACGGTCCCAAGACCTTTTCAAGGCTGATACAGAAAAACGGTGGCATTGACAATGCATTTACCACAAAGGACTACACTATGTATTATGAAAACCTCTCCTCCGACAGGCTTGAGCTTGCCCTTGAGCTTGAGGCTGACAGGATGGAAAATCTCCTTATAAGACCTGAGGATGTCCGATACGAGCGCTCGGTGGTGATGGAGGAGCGAAGGATGCGTTACGAGGACGACCCTCAGAACCTTCTATACGAGGAGGTTATAGCCACTGCCTTTCTTGTCCATCCCTATCGTAACCCTGTGATAGGCTGGATGGACGATATAGCTGCGTTAGGCCCTGAAGACCTGAGACACCACTATGGTTGCTTTTACAGACCTGACAATGCTGTGGTGGTAGTGGCTGGTGATGTCAGGGCAGAGGATGTTTACAGCCTGGTTAAGAAGCATTTTGGAACAATAGCACCATCAACGCCTTCTCTCTGTAAAGGGAGGGTTACGAAGGAGCCCCCTCAGCAGGGAAAACGCATTGTCTATCTCAAAAAGGAGGCAAGGCTCCCCTATGTGATGCTTGCCTATCATGTGCCAAGTTTTCCCCATAGGGATGCAGCTTCGCTTGATGTGCTCAGCACTATCATCTCAGGTAAGAGCGGTTTGTTGTACAAAAGACTTGTCAGGAAAGACAGGATAGCCCTGAACGTCTTTGCCTCTTACAGTGGTTTATATAAAGACCCCTTCCTTTTCCTCTTTGGTGGAACACCAAGGCCAGGGATAAAGGCAGAGGAGCTTGTAGAAGCGATACTTAAGGAGATTGAGAGTATAAAAAAGAACCCTCCCACCGAGCATGAATTACAAAAGGCAAGGAACCAGGTAGAGGCCTCTTTTATAATGGGTCAGGATTCCATATTCTTTCAGGCAGAGCTTCTTGGTATGTTTGAGATGATAGGAGGCTGGCAGCTTATAGATGACTATCTGAAGGCAATTCAGACCGTTACCAAGGAGGATGTGGTTCAGGCTGCACGGAGTTATTTCAGAGAAGAAAACCTTACCGTGGGCATTCTTATACCCCAGAAAAAGGAGAAAGAGTGAAGAGGATCACCCTGCTTTTTAGTTTTTTGGTGCTTTTATTCACAGTGGCTAATACCCATGCATTTGATGCCCGTAGAGAGGTGCTTCCAGAGGGTCTTGTGCTTTTACATTCAGGGCAACACCATCTACCAGTGGTTCATATAGTTGTGCTTATTAAAGCCTCACCCTTTGATGAACCTTCTGAAAAGGCAGGTCTTGCCAATCTCGTTGCAGAGCTTTTAGTTGAGGGCACTCAAAGCAGGACATCGGAGCAGATTAGCGAGGAGATTGATTTTATAGGGGCTGAGCTTGATGTCTCTGCCACCAGGGATTATACAACCCTGTCGCTGGCGGTTCTTAAAAAGCACCTTGAGAAGGGATTGGATATACTGGCTGATGTGCTCCTTCATCCCTCCTTCAGTGAAGAGGAGATTAAAAGAAAAAAGGAGCTCATAAAGGGTTCTCTTAAGAGGGCTGAAGAGGACCCCTCCTTTGTGGCTTCAAAGGAGTTCAGAAAGGCCCTTTATGGAGAGAGCCATCCCTACGGCAGGCTTGTAAGGGGAAGTGCAGAGAGTCTTGACAGGATTACCAGAAAGGACATTCAGGATTTTTACAACTCCTATTACAGACCTGACAACGCAATAATTTCGGTTGTTGGAGACATTGATTATCAGGAAACAGTAAAGCTTCTAAGTCACTATTTGAAAGAGTGGAAGGCAGGCACTAAAAGCAGAAAGATGAGCTGCTCTGTCCCTCAGAGATTTGAAAGAAGGATTATCACCATAGACAGGGACCTCAAACAGGCAACCATAGTGCTTGGACACCTTGCAGTGAAGAGGTCAGACCCTGATTACTATCCACTTCAGGTTATGAACTACATACTTGGCGGAGGAGGTTTTGCCTCAAGGCTTATGACCCGAATCCGTGAGGACATGGGACTTGCCTACGATGTTTATAGCTTCATAACATCCAGTAAGGATGTGGGCCTTTTTCAGGTGGGGGTGCAAACCAAAAACCCGTCAGCCAGGGATGTGATAGATGTGATTGTTGAGGAGATGAAGAGGATACAGAACGAGCCTGTAACCGATGAGGAGCTATCAGATGCAAAGGCCTATCTTACTGGGAGCTTTCCAAGAAGAATAGATACCATGGGCAAGATTGCCAACTTCCTTGTGCTTACCGAGTTTTATGGTCTGGGGCTCAATTATGACAAAGACTACATTAGGCTGATAAACTCGGTAACCAAAAAGGACATCCAGCGGGTTGCCAGAAAATACCTCCACCCCGAGGGTTACACCCTTGTTGTGGTGGGCAGGATAAAGGAGACAGGGATAAAGGAGTAGAATTGGTATATTGGTATATTGGTATATTGGTGTATTGGTATAAGAAGGCTTTGATAATTAGTATTTGAAATTTGTTTAGAAATTAAAATGCAGGGGCTGGAACTTAGAATTTAGAAGTTGTTGCGCTTTGTTCTCTTGAGCAGGATTTATAGAGTTTTAAGGGTTTGGTGGCGGTGGAGGGATTCGAACCCCCG
>CAZIIE010000055.1:0-9969 GCA_964539375.1 uncultured Nitrospirota bacterium
TAGGCTTAAGGCTGAAGTTTTCGTACCCTGTGGCCTTCAGCCTATAGCCTATAGCTTTTAAAAATATGGGGTTTCAAAGGGGCGAAGCCCCTTTGAGTAAACAACGTCTACTATTTTCTCTGCAGGCTCTAATCTCAAATTATTCCATACTCAAAGCTCTTTACACCTGACACAGGATTGCCGTTATTAACTATCAACCTTTCTTTATTTTTCTCCCCAGTCTCCTTTCAACTGATTTGACCTTTCCTTCCATGGTTAACTCTTTGTCCTTACGGTCATCAATCTTGATGTTGATAATGACCCTGTCTGCCCTCTTCATCATCTGTCTATGACACCTTCTCAGTAGTTTCATAATATCATTCCAGGAGCCCTCAACACAGGTTCCCATAGGGTTTAACCTGTAGGGAAGACCGCTTTCCTCAACTATGCTGATCACCTCTGCTATGTAATCTCCCACACTGGGCCCCTCACCAAGGGGAACTATGCTGAATTCGGCGATCATTTTCCCCTCCATAATGATGAAGGCTTACTTGATGGCGTCTTTCAGCCCCTTGCCAGGTGTAAACTTTGGTGCCTTTGAGGCAGGTATCTTGATAGTCTCACCTGTCTGAGGATTTCGCCCCTTTCTTGCCTTTCTCTTGGTTACCGAAAAGGTTCCAAAGCCCACGAGGGTGACCTTCTGGTTTTTCTTTAGGGCCTTGGTGATGTTGTCAATGGCTGAATCCAGGGCCCTTGCTGCATCTGCCTTTGTAAGGCCAGTATCAGCAGCAATCCTCTCAACTAATTCTGCCTTGGTCACGGACTCACCTCCTTTAAAGTTTTTTGATTAGGCTGAAAGACAGCCTGAAGTGAAGCTCCCTGACCATAGGTCAGGGTATTCTGGCTTTTTTCGTAACAAATAAACTATCAGGATTTTAATCTTTTGTCAAGCCTAAAACTCTTTGTTATAACCCTGATTAAGGGCCTTTTTCTATAACCATCCTTACTGAATTTATCAATAGAGGAAGCTCCCTGTCCTGGACCGTCCTCATGTCAAGCACCACCCAGTCGTCCTTGATCCTTGTTATAACAGGTGGATTTGCAAAACGAAGGGCCTCTTTAAGCTTTTCTGGCTGTCCCAGCCCCTTCAGTGCCACCACAAAGGTGGGTAGTTCAACCTCAGGAAGCGAACCACCACCAGCCTGGGAGCTGTCCCTCATAACTTTAGCCTCTAAATGGGGACAGTGTTTTGCCAGTGCCCTTTTAAGTCTTTGGGCTCTTTTTTTAATGGTTTCTATATCCTGAAAGAGCATCCTTAACACTGGTATCTCAGCCCTCGCCATCTGCATATCTGTATAAAGATGAATTAATGCCTCCAGAGCAGAAAGGGTTAGCTTATCAATCCTTACTGCACGGGTCAGAGGGTGGGAGGCTATGCTTTCAATATACTCTTTAGAGCCCAGAATAATGCCTGCCTGGGGGCCACCAAGGAGCTTGTCACCGCTGAAGGTAAGAATGTCAACTCCCTTTTTCAGAACCTCAGAGACCACAGGTTCTGTGGTGATGCCAAGGGGCCTCAAATCCATCAGGCAGCCACTTCCAAGGTCAAACATCACAGGCAGGTTATGCCTGTGGGCAAGACCCACAAGCTCTTCTACCGAGACCTCCTCGGTAAAACCTATGATTCTATAGTTTGACTGATGAACCTTCAGTAGAAGTGCCGTATCCTCACCAATGGCTGCCTCGTAGTCCCTTAGATGGGTCTTGTTGGTGGTGCCCACCTCCCTGAGCAAAGCCCCACTCTGGGCCATCACATCAGGCACCCTGAAAGAGCCACCTATCTCAACAAGCTCCCCCCTTGAGACCACCACCTCTCGGCCACGGGCAAGGGCACTCAGGCAGAGGAGCACTGCTGCAGCATTGTTGTTTACCACAAGGGCATCCTCAGCCCCTGTGATGTCCCTCAAAAGTCCTCTAATGTGGTCGTAGCGTTTACCCCTCTTTCCAGTGTTAAGGTTGAATTCCAGATTGCTGTAACCCCTTGCCACTGAGACAACATGCTCAAGCACCCTGTCAGCAAGAGGGGCTCTTCCGAGATTGGTGTGTATCACCACTCCAGTGGCATTTATCAGGGGCCGAAGGCTCGGTGTTAGCAGTTCCCTTACACGATTAATAACCTCTGAGACCAGTTCCTCTCTGTCAATCTCTCTGACTGTGCCTGTCCTTACTCCCTTCCGCTTTCTATCTATAACCTCCCTGACAGCCTTCAAAAGATAATAGTGGGGAGTTCCCTCGGTGACCTCCTTTATTAAAGGGTCCTTTAAAAGCTCATCCACAGAGGGTAGTTTTCTGAGCAGTGCCCTTTTTTCCATACCCTAAAACCTCAGTGTTGCCTTTAACCTTTTTGGGTTAAGCAAAAGGTCAAGGCCATCCTGTATGCTTTTTACCATTATATCAGCAGCGCTCATGGCATCAACTGCACAGCCCTCTTTCAGACAGACCGCCACACCTATCCTTGCCTTTTCAAGCATTAGACGGTCGTTTTTTCCGTTTCCAAAGGCAACCACTGCCCAAGCTCCAAGCTCTTCCACATAGTCTCCCTTCTGGATGTCCTGTCTCTCACCGGTAAGTATATGGATATGACAGTTAATCCCTTCAAGCTCTTTACGGGCTGTACCAAAGGTATCGGCAGTGAGTATGTGAATTTGTAACCTTTCGGAAAGTCTCTCTAATCGCTCTCCGACACCTTCACAGAGGGAGCCATCCTCGGAAAGGGTGCCGGTAAAGTCTGAAACAAGATGACTTAACTCTACCCTGCCAAAACCGGGCACATCAATGGTAATCATAGCTCTTCGGTTTTACCTTCAATAAGATAATCAAGCAACTCCTCAGCGAAGTCCTCAAGCTGTATGATTGTTCTTCCAGCCATACTGAGGTAGTAATTATAACCAATAACAGCTGGTATTGCAGCGGCAAGACCCATGGCTGTGGCAATGAGTGCCTCGGCAATACCAGGGGCAACCACTGCAAGGGAAGCAGAGCCCGATGCCCCTATACCCTGAAAGGCATTCATTATGCCCCAGACTGTGCCGAAAAGGCCGATAAAGGGTGTTGTGGAGCCTGTGGTGGCAAGAAAGTTCAGGTACCTCTCCAGCCTTGCTGACTCAAGGGCCACAAATCTCTTTATGCTTCTTCGGAGCTCCTCTCTATCGGTTCGGTTTTCCGAATAGGCCTCTCTAAAGACCCTTGCAAGGGGTGAGATAAGCAGAGATCGGGTTGCCTGATAGAGGTCTTTAGGGTTTCTCTCCTGACGGAAGAGCCTGAAAAAGATCTCGTTTTCCCTTTTAACCCTTGAAAAGACCCTCCATTTCAGGATTATGATAGCCCATGAAACCACAGAAAAAAACAGAAGAAGTAACATCACCAGCTTTACCACCAGGGTTGCCCCAAGAATTAATCCCAAAACCGAGTGTCTCATACTATGCTCCTATATGTCTATGTTTCTTGCCTCAAGGGCGTGTTTAACAATGAATTCCTTACGGGGCTCCACATGGTCTCCCATGAGAACAGTGAAAATCTCATCAGCCTTAACCGAATCCTCTATGCTGACCTGAAGCAGGGTCCTCATCTCGGGGTCCATAGTGGTCTCCCAGAGCTGCTGGGGGTTCATCTCTCCAAGTCCCTTGTAACGCTGAATGGTAAGGCCCTTTCTTGCTATGTCCATTATCTTCTGTAACATCTCGGAGACATTATCAAAAGCTAACTCCTCCTCTTTGTACTTCAACATAAAGGGCTTCGGGCCGAGAAGTTCAACAATTGAATAGAGCTCCACAAGTTTACGATAATCTGGGGATTGTATAAAATCAGGTTCAATCCTCAGCCTTCTACCCATCCTCTTTAACTCAACCTGATAGGCCTGATGGGCCTCATCAAAGCCTATCTCTGAAGCTCTGGTGTTAGTAAACCTGCTTAGTATTTCCTCAACAAGGGCGGAAAGCCTCTGGCGGTCCTTTAAAAATTCAAGGTCCACTTCCTTTGAAACCAGATACTCAAGCAACTCCACATCCTTTCTCCTCAGGGAAAACCATTCAAGCAACCTTACATACTCGGTCATCCTTTTGAGATAGGTAATAAGATTTTTTCCCTTTATGTAGTTTCCGTTTATCCTCAACATTATCTCTTCTACAGCAAGCTCAAAGAGCATGTCCTGAAGCTCTGAATCGTTCTGCACATAGCGTTCCTTTTTGCCTCTTTTTACCCTGTAAAGAGGTGGCTGGGCAATGTAAAGATACCCCTTTTCAATTACCTCTGGCATCTGACGGAAAAAGAAGGTAAGAAGCAGTGTTCTGATGTGAGCACCATCAACATCGGCGTCGGTCATCAGGATTATCCTGTGGTAACGGATCTTTGATATGTCAAACTCTGTACCGATGCCTGTGCCAAGGGCTGTTATAAGGGTTTTAATCTCATCAGAACCAAGCATCTTGTCAAACCGAGCCTTTTCAACATTGAGTATCTTACCACGGAGGGGAAGGATTGCCTGAAACCTTCTGTCTCTTCCCTGTTTTGCCGAGCCCCCTGCAGAATCACCCTCTAC
This sequence comes from uncultured Nitrospirota bacterium, assembly GCA_964539375.1. Taxonomy (GTDB): domain Bacteria; phylum Nitrospirota; class Thermodesulfovibrionia; order Thermodesulfovibrionales; family JdFR-85; genus JAADIE01. Next base: position 4,577 of record CAZIIE010000055.1, read on the forward strand.
AATGAACAGCTCGCTTAATGAGGGGTCCTTTTCAGAACAGTCAGCAAGTTTTCCAGGGAGCCCTGAGTCCTCAAGGGCACCCTTTCGTCTGGCAAGCTCCCTTGCCTTTCGTGCTGCCTCTCGAGCACGGGCAGCCTGAAGGGCCTTGTCTATTATCTTTTTTGCGTAGCCAGGGTTCTCCTCAAAGAATGTGCCAAGCTGGTCATTAACAATAGACTCAACTATGCCTTTAACCTCGGTGTTTCCAAGCTTCATCTTTGTCTGCCCTTCAAACTGGGGCTCGGGAATCTTAACGCTAATTATTGCGGTAAGTCCTTCCCTGATGTCATCGCCTGAGATACTGGCTTTTGCGTTTTTAAGAAGGCCTGAACTCTGGGCATACTGGTTGGCGGTTCTCGTAAGGGCTGACTTAAAACCGATAAGATGGGTGCCTCCTTCTCGGGTGTTTATGTTGTTGGCAAAGGTATAAATCGTCTCGGCATAACCATCATTGTACTGGAGGGCTATCTCCACTATGATACTGTCCCTTTCACCATATATGTAGATGGGTTTAGGATGGAGGGTGGTTTTGTTTTTATTTAGATGCTCCACAAAGGATACAATGCCACCCTTGTAAAAAAATTCGTCCTTTTTTCCTGACCTTTCATCCTCTAAAACTATCTTTAGCCCCTTGTTAAGAAAGGCAAGCTCTCGGAGGCGCTGCCTGAGGGTGTCGTAATTAAACTCGGTTGTCTCAAATATCTCAGGGTCGGGCTTGAAGGTTATCTTTGTGCCAGTCCTTTTTGCCTTTCCAATCTCCTTAAAGGGCACCACAGGTTTTCCCCTTTCGTATCGCTGCTGATAGACCTTTCCGTTTCGCTTAACCTCAAGTTCAAGCCATTCAGAAAGGGCATTAACCACCGAGACACCCACTCCGTGCAGTCCACCAGAAACCCTGTAGGCCTTGGCCTCAAACTTGCCACCAGCGTGAAGCTCGGTAAGCACTATCTCTGCTGCAGAACGGCCAGCAGGGTCACCAGGATGGGGTTCGGTGGGGATACCTCTACCATCATCAACCACTGTGCAGCTTCCATCATAGTTTATGGTCACCCAGATGTTTTTGCAGTATCCTGCAAGGGCCTCATCCACACTGTTGTCCACCACCTCGTAGACCAGATGGTGGAGACCCTCAGGCCCTGTGGAGCCAATATACATGGCAGGTCTCTTTCTAACAGCAGAAAGCCCCTTGAGTATCTTTATGTCTCTGGCGGTGTATTCCTGAGCACTATTTTCCATAAAACAATCCTCCATGATTACAGGGTTAAAAAAACAAAATCTATATCCTAAGCTCTAATCAAATACCAATGCTCCAAATACTTCATTAAAAGGTTATTTCCCCCTTCACCTATTAACCAATTAACCAATATACCAACCCTATATTCTCATTGGCATAATTACTGAGAGGTAATCCTCCCTGTTGGTCTCTCTTAAAAGGGTTGGAGTGAGGGGTTCCTGAATCTCAAAAAATACCTCTTCCGAGTCCATATTGTTAAGGGCATCCATCAGGTAGCGGGCGTTAAAACCAAGAGAAATCGGCTCTCCAGAATACTTGATGGATACCTCATCGGTTGCCTCACCCACATCTGGATGGGATGCTGTCAGTGTAAGCATTCCCTCTGCAACATCAATCTTTACAGCATAGCTCTTTTCCCTGCTGATTATAGAGACCCTCTTCAGGGCCTTCAGAAAATCCTCTCGGTTTATGGTGAGTTTTCTCTGGTTATTAACAGGTATTACCTGCTCGTAGGCTGGATAGTTACCTTCAATGAGCCTTACCAGAAACCTGATATCACCGATATTGAATATCACATGTTTTGAGGTAACATCAATTGTTACATCTCCGTCATGGGAAGAGAGGAACTTTCTAAGCTCAGAGGCTGATTTTCTTGGCACAATAAGCTTCTGTTCCTCCTGAAAATCCACTTCTATCTCGGTGCTTATCATGGAAAGACGGTGTCCGTCTGTGCCAACCACCCTCAGGGTTTTTTCCTCAGGCTTTATGTGAAAGAGCAGGCTATTGAGGGTGTATCTTGTGTCACTTTCACCTGCTGAAAAGAGCGTGCGGTCTATCATCTCCTTTAGTTTCTCCATCCCGACCGTAAGGGCCCTCTTTTCTGTAATTTCAGGCCACTTAGGAAAGTCCTCGGGATTCATGCAGGCTATACGAAAACTGCTCTTTCCAGAGCTTATCTTTACCCACTCCGAATCCTCACTTTCAAGCCTTATATCACCATCAACCTCTCTGACTATCTCATAGAGCCTCCTTGCAGGAAGGCACAGGGTGCCAGGCTCATCAGTGGATAGAATTTCCAGTGGTTCGGTTATAGCGGTTTCAAGGTCTGTTGCTGTTATGTTGCTGGTTTCATCAACATTGAGCAGAAAATGACTGAGTATTGGCATTGTAGACTTTTTATCTACTATACTCTGGATACCTGAAAGCTTTTCAAACAGTTCGTTCCTTGAAATGGTTACCTTCATAATTGCCTCCCTTATTCACCTTTTATCTTCTTGATAAGTGCCTCTAAAATGTGCAGAAAAGAGTCATCCCTTTCCCTTCTCTTCTCAATCTGTTTACAAGCATAAAGCACGGTTGCATGGTCTTTACCGCCGAAATGCTTTCCTATATCCTGAAGGGAAAGGTCTGTTAACTCCCTTGAGAGAAACATGGCAATCTGCCTTGGAATGGCTATCTCCTTGGTCCTTTTCTTAGACTTCAGGTCGTTTACCTTAACCCTGTATTCTTCAGCCACTACCTTCATGATATAGTCAACAGTAATTGGTCTGTTTTTCTCAACTATGGTGTCCTTAAGTATCTCCTTGGTCATCTCAAGGGTTATTGGCTCGCCGGTCAGGGAGGCGTGAGCTGCAATCTTGAGAAGGCATCCTTCAAGCTCCCTTATATTAGACCTCACATTCTGGGCAAGCCAGTACTTTACCTCCTGCGGTAGGGTGATTCTCTGAAATTCTGCCTTCTTCTCAAGAATGGCTATCTTTGTCTCTACCGAAGGAGGCTGTATATCTGCAATGAGTCCCATGGTAAAACGGGATTTTAAACGGTCGGTTATGTCCTGGATATCCTTTGGCGGACGGTCGCTGGATATTACAATCTGTTTTTGCTGCTCATAAAGGGCATTGAAGGTATGAAAGAACTCCTCCTGGGTCTGGGTCTTATTGGCTATAAACTGAATATCGTCTATGAGCAGGAGGTCTGCATTGCGGTACTTTTCCTTGAATTCGGTCATTCTGTCGTTCTTAATGGCAGCCACAACCTCATTGGTAAACTGCTCGGCAGGCACATAAATGACCTGTATGTTTCGGTGATTCTCTAAGACCCTGTTTCCAATGGCATTGATCAAATGGGTCTTACCAAGACCTACCCCTCCGTATATAAAAAGGGGATTATAAACCGTTCCAGGAGATTCAGCCACCTTCAGGGCAGCTGCATGGGCAAACTGGTTACTTGAACCAACCACAAACTCCTCAAAGGTGTATTTTGGATTAAGATATATCCCCCTGTTTCTCAGGCTCCTCCTTTTTGAGTTTATCTGGGCATTCAGTTTCTTTATATCCTCATCCTGCTTTTCCCTGATGGTGTACCTGAGCGTGGGTCTTATTTTGATTACATCATAAAAGACATCCTCAATGATGTTTGTGTAGTTTTCCTCAATCCACTCCTTGTAAAACCTGTTTGGTATCTCTAACTGGGCATAGTCCTGCTTAAGTTGCCTCAACCTTATGGGCTTGAACCAGAGGTTAAACACAGACTCTCCAACCCTGTCTCTTATCAGAGACAGACACTTATTCCAGATGTCCTCTTTTTTTGTATCCATTTAGTTATTCACCTGATTTTAAATAAAGTTTTCAACAAATTTTTAACAACCTGTTAATAATTAAGAAAAATCTGTTAAAGACTCTATTAAAAATACAAATAATTTTACCCTAAAAACCTGTTAAAAAACCCACCATCTGAATTTCTCTTAAAACTGTTTATGAAACTGACCGTTTCCCCTATGGTTATTAACATCAAAAACCTTTGAATAAAAACAAAAAAATCCAAAAACTAAAATTTCCAACATATCCTACTGCTGAAACTCCTAAAAGAATTTTTAAAATATAAAAGAGTAGAAGGACTCATAACTGCACATTCCTCTTTGCATACTTTTTAAGATAGGCATGGATAAAATCATCAAGCTCTCCATCAAGCACTGGGTCAACATTACCCGTTTCATATCCTGTTCGGTGGTCCTTGATAAGTCTGTAGGGATGCAGGACATAGGAGCGAATCTGATTTCCCCAGGCTATCTCCTTTTTATTTCCAATTATGCTTTCAAGCTCCTGTTCCTGCTGGCGCCTTTTCAGGTCATAAAGCCTTGCCTTTAGTATCTTCATTGCCATTGCCCTGTTTTTATGCTGGGACCTCTCGTTCTGACAGGTCACCACAATGCCAGTGGGAATATGGGTAATCCTTACAGCCGAGGAGGTTTTGTTTACATGCTGACCACCAGCTCCGGAGGCCCTGAAGGTATCCACCCTTAGTTCATCTTCATTGATCTCAATCTCTATGTCATCCTCAATCTCAGGGTAAACCAGCACAGCTGTAAAGGAGGTATGTCTCCGTTTATTGGCATCAAAGGGGGAGATCCTCACCAGTCGGTGGATACCAACCTCGGACTTAAGATATCCATAGGCATAGGCTCCTGTGATGGTTATGGTGGCGCTTTTAATGCCCGCTTCCTCCCCGTACTGAAGATCTACAATGTTTGTCTTAAAACCATGCCTTTCAGCCCATCTAAGATACATACGCATCAAGATCTGGGCCCAGTCCTGGCTTTCAGTTCCACCTGCACCTGGATGTATCTCAAGAATGGCATTGCTTCGGTCAAGTTTGTCTGAAAGAAGATGCTTAAGCTCAAGTTCATCTATATCGGTCTTTATCTGAGAGAGCTCCCTGTTAAGCTCTTCAAGGAATAGCTCACCCTCCTCTTCATCAAGTATCGGTATTGATTCCTTCAGATAATTTATTCTTTCTTCCACCCTTTTGAAGGGTAGTAAAAGGTCTTCTATCTCAGCCTTTTTCTTTTGAATATCCTGTATCTTTTTTGGGTCTGACCAGACCTCTTCCTTTTTGAATTCCTCTTCAAGGTGACTTAACTCCCGCTCAAGGCCTTCTACATCAAAGATAACCTCTCAGGTCCTTAATCTTTCTGTCAAGCTCCCTTAATTCATCTTTAAGGTCCCTTTCAACTATCATCTCTATTGACCTCCTTTAAGGATAATGAGTCTGTTCAACAGGCTCTAACTTATTAAATTTCAATTAAAAATTTTGCCTAACTTTGAGGGACTCCGTCCCTCAA
>CAZIIE010000056.1:0-9926 GCA_964539375.1 uncultured Nitrospirota bacterium
TTGAAAGGCAGGAAATAGGGTGCAAATACTACACCCTACACGCTACTGCCTACACCCTGTCGTTGAGGATTTGTTTAGGATTTAGTGCTTAGGATTTAGAATTTGAAGCTTATATTTTGTGGTTTTATGTTGTTTGGGATTTTGGGGATTGATGTTTGGGATTTGTTTAGAATTTCGGATTTAGAAATTAGAGTTTGAAGTTTATGCTCTGTGCACTTTATGGCTTTATAAGCTATTCTGGAGATAATGAAGGGAGGGCCTATGTTTACTGATGCCTTAAGGGAGATATTTCACACCAATCTTGGCGTAAAACGAGGAGAAAAGGTGCTCATCTTTACCGACAGACCAACAAAGCGTGACCCTGTTTCTGAGGATGAACTTAAAAGGTGGCTTTCTTTAAGGGACCTGGTTAACCTCCTTGAGGATACAGCAAGGGGGTTTACCACCAGGATTACCACCTATATTTATCCTTCAAGGGGTGGACATGGAAAGGAACCACCGGAAAAGCTCTGGCGGCTTGCCTTTGGTGATAGGGCGGTTGACAAGCTTAAGGAAAGGGGGCTTTTAAGGGCACTGATAATTAAAAGGGCCTCTGAGGAGAAGCTGAAAGAGGCAGAGGCTATTGTGAAAAGATATGCCCGAAGTGCTGTGGATGCGGTCGTAGCTGTATCAAACTACTCTACAAGCCATACCAGGTTCAGGGAGTTTCTGACAAGGGTCTGTGGCTGTCGTTATGCAAGCATGCCCCTTTTTGACCTATCCATGCTTGAAGGGGCAATGGATGTGGACTGGCGGGCATTGAAAAGACGCACAAAGGCCATAGCCACACTGGTAAGAAGGGCTGTGGAGGTGGAGCTTACCACACCAAACGGGACACATCTAAGGATTTCTAAAAAGGGCAGAAAGGTGCTTGAGGACAACGGAGATCTCAGAAGACCAGGCTCCTTTGGCAACCTCCCTGCTGGTGAGGTCTTTTTTGCTCCTGTTGAAGGCACAGCAGAGGGCCTCCTGGTGCTTGAGTGGGCTCCAACAAGACACCTTAACTCGCCAGTGGAAGTTACAGTGAAGGAAGGCAAGGCGGTTGATGTAACGGGAAGGGAAGAGTTTGTCCAGGTGCTGAAGGATAAATTCTCAGAAAGAGATGAAAACACCTTCGTTGCCGAGTTTGGTATAGGCACCAACGACCGTGCCAGAAGGCCTGACAACATACTGGAGTCTGAAAAGATTCTCGGCACAGTTCATGTTGCCTTTGGGGACAATAGCTCCTTTGGTGGAAGAATAAAGACACCCTTTCATCAGGACTTTGTTTTCTTTCATCCAACGGTAAAATTGAAACTGAAGGATAAAGGGGAGGTATATCTAATTGAAAATGGAAGGCTAAACCTCTAACCCCTACTCCCTACACGCTACCCCCTACCCCCTATAAAAGGTATTGGCATAGTTGGGAAGGGTTCTTATATAATATCATGATGATTCAGTTCAGGGAAGTCACCAAGATTTATGACAATATCACCGCTTTAAGAAAGGTATCCTTTTCAATTGGTAAGGGCGAGTATGTATTTGTAACAGGACCCAGCGGAGCAGGAAAGAGCACCCTTCTTAAACTCATCTATCTTGCTGAAAAGCCTGACGAGGGAAGCATCTCCATTGCAGGCTACTCAACGGACACCCTTAAGGAACGGGCCATCCCCTATCTTAGAAGAAACATAGGTGTGGTGTTTCAGGACTTCAAGCTCCTTGAAAACAAGACCGTTTATGACAACATAGCCATTGCTCTCAGGATAAGAGGGGTTGGCGAGAGGGAGATAAGAGAGAGGGTTCATGAGGCACTGAAACTTGTAAATCTGCGGCACAAGGCAGACAACCTTCCCTCAGCACTTTCTGGAGGGGAGCAGCAGAGGGTCACCATTGCAAGGGCAATTGTAGGAGAGCCCACGGTGCTTCTGGCAGATGAGCCCACAGGAAATCTTGATGTGGACAACGCTGCAGGTATAATGAAGATATTCAGTGAGATTAACGCAAAGGGTACCACCATCCTTTTTGCAACCCACAACCGTGACCTGTACAGGAACACAGGCAAAAGGGTATTGAAGCTTGACAGCGGAAATCTTGTCTACGATGACAGGGAGTGATAGAGATGGTATATTCCTTTAAGGTGGCTTTGAGGAGTCTGTGGTTTTACCGATGGATTAATCTGCTTTCCATCCTTTCCATTGCAACAGGGCTATTTATTTTCGGCACTGTGTTGTTTTCCCTGTATAACCTTGAGCAGGTTACCCGTAGAGCGCCAGAGAAGTTCACCATTACCGTGTTTTTAAAGGACAGGGCTAAAGATGCAGAGATACAGGAGCTGGTAAACTGGCTAAACAGGGAAAGTCTTATAAGCAGGGTAAAATACACATCAAAGGATGAGGCATTAAAGGAACTGAAGAGCTCCCTTGCCGATGCAGCCTATGTGCTTGAGGGGCTGGATGAAAACCCTCTTTTCCCCTCCATTGAGATAAAGCTCAGAGAGGATGCCTTCAATAGAAAGGATGCCGAACTCTTTATAAAAAAACTCAAAGGGAAGGCAATCGTTGAGGATGTCTTTTATGGAGAGGATATATTTAGCTCAATCAAGGAACTTTACAGAAACTTCCGACTCATCTCCGTTGCCCTTATCGTGCTGTTTTCTATAGCTATCGTATTTGTCTGTTACAGCACGGTGAAGATTCTGTTTTTTAAGAGGTCTGAGGAGATAGAGATCTATAAGCTGCTTGGGGCAACAAAGGCATTTATCCGCGGCCCCTTTATCTTTGAGGGCACAATGATTGGACTCCTTGGTGGAGTTCTTTCCTCAGCAGGCCTCTACGGGGTCTTTAATCTTCTTAAGGGGCTTGGCAATCCTGTGATACCACTTATGAGCACTCTGGAGCTTGAGCCAGCAATACTGGTTATCATACCTGTCTCTGGCCTGCTTCTTGGTCTCATAGGGTCGGTGATAGCCCTCGGAAGGCTTAAATATTAGGTCATGATGATGTTCAGGGTAAAGATTGGCTTGCCTGTTATTGGCCTGATGGTCCTCTGCCTTGTTTTGCCTGCTCTGGCAGAAATCAAAAATCCAAAACAGCAGTACCAGAGGATACAAAGGGAGATAAAAAGGCGTCAGCTTGCCGTGCAGAAGGCAAAGAGGAAGGAGTATTCCATCCTTGAGGAGCTTGAAGAGACAAATAAAAGACTTAACAGGATAAAGTCAAGGATAAAGACCCAGAGAAGAAAGATTTACAGGACAAAGAGGAAGATTGCAGAGCTCAGAAAAAACATGGGTAAACTTGGAAAACAGATTGATAGACAGAAGGCCTGGCTAAAGAGGAAGATCATTGCCATGCAGAAGTATGGTTACCAGTCCTTTATGCTGACGCCCGACAAAGGGGGGAGCTTTGAACCTGACCCCTTCGTGGTTTTTCTCAGTTCAAGGGATGTCTCCCAGATGTTCAGGCTCTGGCATTATCTGAAAAGAATAGCTGATTATGAGTATAAACTACTTAGCAACTACAACCAGAATCTTGCCCGACTTGAAAGTAAGAACAAAGAGTACACTGCCCTTCTTAAAAGGTTAAACAGAGAGGAGTCAGAGTTACGCCGACAGGAGGATGCCCTTCGTAAGAGCAAAAAGCAGAAAAGCCAGCTGCTTGCCTCAATAAGAAAAGAGAAGTATCTTTACAAGAAGATGATCGCCGAGTTGAAGGCTCAATCAAGAAGGCTCAGAAAGATGATTGAGGAGTCAGAGAAGCAGAAGTTCCTGATGAAGGGCTTTTCAAAGATGAAGCGCAAGCTCCGATGGCCTGTTATTGGAAGGGTGGTTATACCCTATGGAAGCTACCGTGACCCAAGGTTCAACACACCTGTTTTTCATAATGGTATTCATATAAAGACCTCGGAGGATGCCATAGTTAGAGCAGTCTATGGCGGCAAGGTGGTCTTTGCTGACTGGTTCAGGGGCTACGGAAAGGTGGTAATAGTAAATCACGGGGAGGGCTACCATACAGTGTATGCCAATCTGAGCGAGATTTTTTTGAACAAAGGAGATATAATAAAAGAAGGCGACCAGATCGGAAAAGTTGGGGAGTCGGGCACCATAAATGCCCCTGACCTTTACTTTGAGGTCAGATACAAGGGCCGTCCCATAAATCCCCTTCGCTGGTTGAGAAAAAAATAGACGGAGGTTTTCACAGATGCGCAAAATAAAGGTTTTGCTCTTTGTTGTGGCATTAATAGCCCTGTTTTTTACAGCCCAATCACTGGTAATACAGTGGTCAATGCCAAGTGCGATTGCTGATTCATCGGAGGACTATGAAAAGCTGAGACTCTTCACCGAGGTGCTGGAGATTGTGAAAAAGAACTATGTGGAGGAGGTTGATACAAAAAAACTGATATACGGTGCCATAAATGGTATGCTCAGAGGGCTTGACCCCCATTCAGGCTTTATGCCCCCTGATGCTTACAAGGAGATGAAGATTGACACAAAGGGTGAGTTTGGCGGACTTGGCATAAAAATAGGTATAAGGGATGGGACGCTAACGGTGATAGCCCCAATTGAAGACACCCCTGCCTGGAGGGCAGGCATAAAGGCAGGCGACAGGATAATCAAGGTTGATGGCGAGCCCACAAAGGAAATGACCCTTTTTGAGGCAGTGAAAAAGATGAGAGGGCCAAAGGGCACAAAGGTGACCCTAACAATTATGAGAGAGGGCTGGAAGGAGCTCAAGGACTTCACAATCGTAAGGGACATAATAAAGATAAAGAGCGTAAGATACAAGGTGGTGGATGACGGTATTGGCTATGTGAAGATTAATCAGTTTCAGGAGCACACTGCTGATGAGCTGGCAAAGGCACTTAAGGCCCTTGATGAGGAGGGCATAGACTCACTGGTTCTTGACCTGAGAAACAACCCTGGAGGTTTGCTCAAGAGTGCCATTGAGGTTGCTGACCAGTTCCTGCCCCCTGATAAGCTGGTAGTCTATATTAAGGGGCGTTCAGGAGACAAGACCGAGTATTACACCAGGGGAAAGAGAAAACACTATGACTGGCCTATGATTGTCCTTGTAAATTACGGTAGTGCCTCTGCCTCTGAGATTGTCTCAGGTGCCCTGAAAGACTGGAACAGGGCGGTAATCCTTGGCGTAACCACCTTTGGAAAGGGGTCTGTGCAGAGTGTGATACCCTTAAGTGACGGCTCGGGGCTCAGGCTTACCACAGCAAAATACTATACTCCAAAGGGCATATCCATACAGAACACAGGGATTGAGCCTGATATTGAGGTTAAGGTGGTGGCCAAAAATGGTAAGGGCCATCCTGTGCTCAGGGAAAAGGACCTGAAGGGACATCTTGACAATGAGCAGGTAAAGGGTGATGAAGAGGATAAGGGAGAGACAAAGCCTGTGGTGGTTCCTGTCAAGATAGATGAGAAAGAGGACATACAGCTTCAGCGTGCAATAGATGTGCTTAAGAGCTGGAGGGTATTCAAGAAAAAGGCTGCCTGATGTCCAGGGTTATCTTTGATATAGAGACCATAGGAGTTGACTTTGAAAGCCTTGAGCCTGCCCAGCAGGAATACCTTCTCAGATATGCTGAAACTGAAGAGGAGGAGGAAAGGATAAAGGACAGCCTTGCCCTCTATCCCCTGACAGGAGAGATTGTTGCAATTGGTATGCTTAATCCTGACTCCCTGAGGGGTGTGGTCTATTTTCAGTCACCTGGAGAGGAGATAAGTCCCTTTGAGGAGGATGGCATTAAGTTTGAGACAGGCTCGGAACAGGAGATACTTCAGCGGTTCTGGGATGTGGTGAAGAGCTACGACCAGTTTATCACCTTTAATGGAAGGAGCTTTGACTGCCCCTTTATCATGATACGCTCTGCCATAAACAGGATAAAGCCCACGAGACAGCTGATGCCAAACCGTTACAACGGCCCCCACATTGACCTGCTTGACCAGCTTACCTTTTACGGGGCTACCAGAAGACGGTTCAGTCTTGATATGTGGTGCAGGGCCTTTGGCATTGAAAGCCCCAAAGCTGAAGGAATAACCGGCCAGGATGTGCAGAGACTTTTCAGAGAGGGTAGATACCTTGACATTGCCCGTTACTGTGTAAGAGACCTTTTTGCCACAAAGGAGCTCCTCTTTCACTGGGAGACCTACCTGAAATTCAACCCCTGAACCCCCTGTATAGCTAAATACCAGCTGTGAAGCCCTGCTGGGATGGGGCTTGACATAAATACTATACAGATGTATAGTATTTATATGGAGCTTACCAGACGACAGAGGGCGATACTTGAGTTCATCAAGAGGTTCATTGACCGTGAGGGCTACCCTCCCACCGTAAGAGAGGTTGCCAGGGAGTTTGGCTACCGCAGTCCCCTGTCGGCAAAGCAGCACATAGATGCGCTGGTAAGAAAGGGCTATCTGAGCAGAACCGCCTCTTTATCAAGGGGGATAAGGGTAAATGAGCCCTCTGGTTCAGCCCTGAGGCTTCCTGTGCTCGGCACTATAAGGGCAGGGAGTCCCATACTGGCCAGGGAAAACATAGAGGAGTATATCAGCTTAAGTAAGGGGCTTTTTCCCCTTCAGGAGGGGTTTGGCCTCAGGGTTGTTGGCGACAGCATGAAGGATGCGGGCATCATGGAGGGCGATATAGTGGTTGTCCATCCTGGCCAGGAGGTCCGTAACGGCGATATAGTGGTTGCCCTTATCGGAGATGAGGCAACGGTAAAGCGCTTCTTTATGGAGCAGGACAGGGTGGTTTTGAAGCCCGAGCATCCTGACATGGAGCCCCTCCTGCTCAGGGCATCGGAGGTCAGGGTGCTCGGCAGGGTGGTCGGGCTCATAAGGAGGTTTTAGCCATGGTGGAGATAGATGAGCCAGTTGGTGTGGTTGCAACCTTTTATCAGGGCAGGATAAGACCTCTGAAGTTCAGGTGGGGCGACAGGGTGATACCTGTGAAAAGCGTGACCTACCAGTGGATTAGACAGGATGGGTTCAAAAGACTCTATTTCTTCTCGGTAACCGATGGAAAGACCCTCTACAACCTCTCCTATGATGGTGATACACTGACCTGGAGGCTTGAGGCAGTGGAAACGGAAAGGGGGTAGGGTATGGATAGAACCATCCTTCTGGTAGACATGGATGCCTTTTTTGCCTCGGTTGAGCAGCGGTCTAACCCTGCCCTCAGGGGAAAGCCCATTGCTGTGGTGGGCTCTGGAAGTAGAACAGTGGTAACCACCGCATCCTATGAGGCAAGGGCACGGGGTGTGAAGACAGGTATGAACCTATACGAGGCACGCAGGGCATGCCCTGAACTCATAGTGGTTGTGGCCAACAATGACAAGTATACCCACACCTGCACAGAGCTCAAAAAAATATACCTCAGGTATACACCCCTTGTGGAGATATACTCGGTTGATGAGGCCTTTCTTGACATAACAGGCAGCGCCCATCTGTTTGGCGGTCCCCTGGAGGTTGGACGAAGGATCAAGATGGATGTGAGGGACTGTTTCGGGATAAACGCCACCGTGGGCATAGGTCCCAATAAGCTCATAGCAAAACTTGCCTCTGACCTGTCAAAGCCCGATGGGCTAAGGCAGATATTGCCAGAGGAGCTGCCCTCGGTCCTGGAAAACCTGCCCACCGATTCACTCTGGGGCGTTGGCAGCCGCATGGCTGCTCACCTTAGTGCCATAGGCATAAGGACCTGTGGAGAGCTATACAATGCACCTGTGAGCCTTTTGAGGAGCCATTTTGGCATTGTGGGAGAACACCTGCACAGGATGGTTCGGGGTATTGATGCTGACAGGGTGAAGCCCCAGCCCCAATCATCAGAGGAGGTCAAGTCCATAGGCCACAGCATGACCCTGCCCGAGGACCTTTACAGAAAGGAGGAGATGAGGGCCTATCTGCTTTTACTTACCGATAGGGTCTGCTTCAGGGCAAGGCTGCACGGTTACCAGGGCTCTGTGGTGGTGCTTACCATCCGTTACAGCAGCTTTGAGACCTTCTCCTTGAGAAATCGGCTTACCTCCGAAACGGATGATACGAAAAGGGTTTTTTCTGCAGTGGCTGATATGCTTGAGGACTTAAGGCTTAGAGAACCTGTAAGGCTTCTTGGTGTGACCCTGACAGGGCTGTCCAGGAGGCCACCCCAGCTTTCCCTCTTCCCTGAGGAAGACCGAAGGAGACGGCTCTTTGAGACAGTGGACAGGATAAACCTGCTCCATGGTATGAGGAGCATTGTGTGGGCATCCACCCTTGAGCCAAAGCGTCAACCTGCTGTGATAGCCCCTTCCTGGAGGCCCGAGGGTGTGCACAGGAGCCTGTAAGGGTAGGAGAGAAATAGCTCTTTAATTGACGAAACTTCAGGCAATCCAGTAAAATCAAGTAAGCGCCCATAGCTCAACTGGATAGAGCGCCGGACTACGAATCCGTAGGTTGGGGGTTCGAATCCTCCTGGGCGCGCCATTCTACATAAAAGAGAAAAAGCACATGCCTGAAAGAGATAAAACCACAGCTTACAGGATAGGGAATGTTTAAACTCCGCTTCCTCACAGCAGGTGAGTCCCACGGAAAGGCCCTGACAGGTATAATTGAGGGTATCCCCGCAAACCTTGAGCTTACCGAAGAGTACATCAATGTCCAGTTAAAGAGAAGACAGAAGGGCTATGGCAGGGGTGGTCGGATGAAGATAGAGTCAGACAGGGTGGAGATACTCTCAGGGGTAAGATGGGGAAGGACCCTTGGGTCACCCCTGTCACTGATGGTGAAAAATCGGGACTGGGAAAACTGGATTGACGGCATGGGAGTGGACAGCTCTAAGAGGGGTTCCATTTCAGCAGTTACCAGACCGAGGCCAGGCCATGCAGACCTTCCAGGAATTATAAAATACAATCAACAGGATATAAGAAACATCCTTGAGCGTTCATCAGCCCGTGAGACTGCTATGCGGGTGGCTCTTGGCTCAGTGGCAAGGAGACTGCTTGAGGAGTTTGGAATCAAGATTGGTGGCTTTGTTACATCCATTGGGTCGGTAAGATTTTCTGTAAATCAGGCAGAACTTGTAGAGGCAGAGCTTCTTGAACTGTTCAGAAAAGCCGATGAGTCAGAACTCAGTGTGCCCGACGGTGAGGTTGAAAGGAGGATGAAAGATGAGATTGACAGGGCAAAGGCAGGAGGGTATTCTCTTGGTGGCACCTTTGTGGTTTTTGCCACAGGACTGCCCGTTGGGCTTGGAAGTCATATACAATGGGACAGAAGGCTTGATGCCCGTATAGCCCAGGCAATGATGGGTATTCAGGCTATAAAGGGTGTTGAGATTGGCACTGGCTTTTTAATGTCTGAAAGGCCAGGCTCAGAGGTGATGGATGAGCTTTTTCCTTCCACAGGTGAAAGACCGCTTTCTGTAAGGAGGAAGACAAACCACGCAGGTGGAATTGAAGGCGGTATGACAAACGGGATGCCTGTTCTGGTCAGGGCTGCCATGAAACCCATTCCCACTCAGGCAAGACCCCTTAAATCAATAGATATAGAAACAGGGGAGGCGATAGAGGCTGCCTACGAACGCTCAGATGTCTGTGCAGTGCCAGCAGCAGAGGTTATCGGTGAGGCAATGCTTGCCCTTGTGCTCTGCGATGCCTTCCTTGAGAAGTTCGGAGGCGACAGCATAGAAGAAATAGAGGCAAACCTCAAAAACTACCTGTCAAGCTATCAATAACATCCCCCTTAGTTCCACTTACGAAGTGGAACTAAGGGAGTTAAGGTATTTGACCGGGAAACTGCAATTACTTTAAAATCAACTAATGGGAGTGGATGGGGTTCTGGTGTCCCCCCCGGACTTCAAATCCGGTGCTGCCTGCCACAAGTGGGCAGGGTGGGTTCGATTCCCACACGCTCCCGCCAT
>CAZIIE010000057.1:0-9898 GCA_964539375.1 uncultured Nitrospirota bacterium
TGTATTTGGCACGGTGTAACCAGTGGTTGAACACAACAGGAGCAATGTTCTTCTTGGTAGAATAATTGTCAATTACTATGTTTCCATACTCATGAGGCTTGGGCATCCGCTTTTTGACACCGAAGGTCTCACCGTTGACAATTGAATAGACCAGCAAAAGGGATAAAACTAAACCAAAAACCTTTAACCCTCTCATCCTTTACCCCCCATATAAGAGATTTTGATGATAATAATATATCATTAAATATCCCTTTAGTCAAATGATTTTTTATTTATTTACATTCAAGGACATTTAAAGTGTATAGTGTTAAGACCTGCAAATTAAAGTATTCCATTAAGCTAAAAACACTAACCCCTTGACATTTAATACAAATAATGATAAGATTGTTTAAATTGAAGGAGGCCGCTTAATGTAAGCGGGGGTTTAAATATCCGCATCAACGGATAATACTTGGCAAGAAGGATAACCATAAGTTTAGAGGAAAACCGGGCAAGGGTTGTTTATGCCAGCAGGAGGGGGAGAGGTTATACTGTTGACGACATACTGACCCTTGATTACCAGGAACTGGAGCGGTTCCTTGAAAAGGAAAAGACAAAGACCTTTTATGTATGTGCCTCCTTTTCAGACTACTTTCAGCAGACCCTCTATCTACCACCAACGGGAAAGAAGAAGCTAAAAAGGCTTATAGAGCTTGAGATAGCCAGGAATGTAAACTATCCTGAGGGGTTTGTTTACACCTTTTTTGACCTCGGCAAGGTTGAGCAGGAGGGAAGGACAAAGAGGGAGATATTCGCTGTCTCGGTCCCCCTAAGGGAGGTAAATCGGTATATATCCATCTTCAGGGCCCATAACAAGAGGGTCAAATGTCTGTTTCCAGATTTTCTTAGCCTCTTAAACCTCATACCTGTTACTGACTACCCTGCCCTTTACATTTTTTCCAAAAAAAACGAGAGGATTATGTTTTTAGTACAGGGCGGAAGACTGTTTTTTTACCGTTCCTTCAGCTCCATCTCGGACAGCATTGATGACATTGACCTGCAGAACATAAACATGACCATAAACTACTGCCGCCAGAAGTTTGGCATGGAAACCAGGGTGGCCCTTTTTATTGGTGACCCATCCTTCAGTGATAATCTTACAGTGGAGCCTATAGTGCCCCTTGCAAACCTGATGTTACCAGAAAAAATCCAGATAAAGACGGCACCTGCTGAGATAGGTCTTTCTGAGATTATTCTGCCTCTGTCTCTTCTTTATAAATGGAAATCAGAGGACCTTTTGCCCGGGCAGTACAGGGCTGAGGAATACCTCAGAGGATACCTTAAGGTTGCAACTGTGGCCTTTGTTTTAACTGGTCTTCTGCTGATGAGCCTTACCGGTTTAAAACTAATAAATATTAAAAATGAATTAGGGGAGATTAAAAAGACAAGGGCAGGGCTTACCGAGCTTACCAGCCTCTTTGATGAGCTAAACAGGGTAAGGGCTGACTATGGCAGGTACGACAAGGCTATAAATTTACTTATCCAGCACCGTAACAGCCCCCCTCCAGCTAATTTTCTTTACAGCCTGCCTGCGTGTCTGACCGAGGGTATTGAGATAACATCCATAAGGATGGGCACCTCCAGGCAGGACACAGAGGGTCTTTCCTTTTTTATTGACGGAAGGGTCAGGACTGAAAGCCTTACATCTTTACAGTCTGCTGTTGATGGCTTTGTCAGTAAACTCAAGGCACAGCAGGGCATAACCGTGGATAGGGCTGATTATGACCTGCGAAGCAGAGAATTTCATATAAAGGGAATCTACAGATGATAAAGGGCACCTATATAAAAAAACAGTTAAGGCTCTATCTGATAACAGGCCTCTTTTCTGCCCTTATGCTTTGTGCGTTCCTGCTTACAGGCTCCTACAGCAAAAGCCTGAAGGTGCTAAAAGACAACCTCCAGAGGGCAACCATAAAGGCAGGCATGATATCAAGGGACATCGGAATCTATAAGAAAAACCTCTCCCAGGTTGTCCGTTTCTCCGGAGGCTCTGACATCTCCCCTGAAAGGACCATCCTTCAGAGAATAGACATCCTGAAGAGCCTCTACCCTGACATAACCATAAAGCCGGGGGTATTCAATAAAAGGGAAGATGTGGTTGGCTTGCCTGCTGAGATTATCATAAAAAGTAAAAGCTATTACAGGATAACCGACATTATTGAGACCCTTTCCAATGAACGGTTACCCCTTTACAGGTTTTCCCAGATAGACCTTCGTCCCCTTCATAGCTCATCTAAAGGAGGGGAGATTCAGTGCCGAATAAATGGTGAGTTCCTGACGGTGAGGCTGAGATGAGGATTGCTGAAGAGACAAAAACAACCGCAATGCTTCTTGCACCAGCTCTGTTTTTTATACTGGCTATCCTGATAGGCAGCAGCATTGAGTTTCCTGTCAGGCTAAAGGGTATTGAAAAAAGGGCGATTAATTATCATACAGGGGTTGAGGAGCTTCCTGTTAAGAAAAAATATGCCAGGACAACAGTCAGAAAGGACCCCTTTGATTATGTTTTTGTCAGGATAGTTAAACCCTCAAAGCCATTGGCAAAGGGGGCAAAAACCGAGAGGGCAAAAAAGGAGGAGGCTATTAAGCTTACTTTAACTATAATTGGAAGACAGAAAAGTTTTGCTATACTGAATGGCAAAACCCTTCAGGAGGGAAGCTATTTCAGGGGATACAGGGTTGAGGAGATTCTCAAAGACAGGGTGGTGTTGAAAAGGGATGGACAGGTAAGAACAATCTTTCTGGAGGAATAATATGTTATACAGGAGGTTAAGGGGTTTAACAGTTTTATTTTTGCTTTTAAGTTTACTATCCCAGGGCTGTGCCAGTTCGGTAAAAAAGGATAAACCTATCCCGGAGGCTCAAGCCGAGGTGAAAAATACCCCCCCTATCCCTTCGCCCAAACCAGAGCCAATTCCCATTCCACCACCTCCTGTACCAGAGCCTGAGCCTGTCAATGTGGAGCTTTCACCACTTAATGAACGAATCATCTCCATATCGGTAAAGAATGCTGCCCTGAGTGATGTGCTTCACTCTATAGCCGAAACGGTTAACCTAAACCTGGTAATGGAAAGGGGCGTTAACCCTGACACACCGGTAACCATGACATTAAAAGACATCAGAGCAGGCGATGCCCTTGACATTGTGCTCTCCTCAACTGATTACTTCTACCGGATTGATGGCAATGTGCTCTATGTGTCTGCCTACAGGACAAAGACCTTTGAGTTTGGATTCCCTCCGCTGGTACAGGACTATACCGTTGACCTCGGTGGTGACATACTTGGCTCATCCTCTGACCAGACCTCAGGAAAACTGAAGGGAAACATATCCCTTGGAGCAAAGGCTGACCAGAAGGGGTTTAAGCTCTGGGATGCAATTGAGGAGTCCCTGAAGAAGATACTTGAGAAAGAATCAGAAGAGGACCTGACCACCTTTTCCATAAACCGTATGGCTGGCACCCTGACCGTCAGGGCAACAAAGAAAAAGCTTGAAGAGGTAAGAAAATATATAAACAGGCTGAAAAGCATACTGAACAGACAGGTTATGATTGAGGCAAGGGTGGTTGAGGTTAAACTTTCAAAATCACTTAAATACGGTATAGACTGGAGCTTTCTTGACGACTGGAAAGGTGTTGGTGAGTTCAGCATCGGCACTGAAAATTTTACTGATGTAATCGGCACAGGTGAGCCCTTCTTCCAGTTTGGCATTACAGGGGCCAACTTCACCTCCCTGCTCGAGGCGCTTCAGTCACAGGGTGATGTGAAGGTGCTTTCAAATCCAAGGGTCAGTCTCCTTAACGGGCAGACCGCTCTGTTAAGTGTTGGTAGAAGCATAGAGATTATCTCAAGGGTTGAGACCACATCAAACACCGCAACCTCATCCTCCTCAACAACCACCTTTACGGTGGACACAAGCAGCATACTTTCGGGAATCATCATAGGCATGGTCCCTTACATAGACAATCAGGACAACATCTCCATAACCATAACCCCCATTGTATCTGACCTTGTAAGGCTTGAAAGCAGTCAGGTTGGCACAACAGGTCAGAACCAGGTAACCCTTTCTCTGCCAACAATTGATCTCAGGGAGATGAGCACCACCGTGAGGGTTAAGGACGGCGAAATGGTTGTTATAGGTGGACTGATATCAAAGAAGAAACTCAACTCTGACAACGATGTGCCACTGATTTCAAAGCTTCCCCTTCTGGGCTGGCTCTTTAAGTCCCACGAAGAGAGTGATGACAGGCTTGAGCTTATAATAATGCTTAGGCCCAGACTTATAAGGTCTTAGGGATGGCTGAAAAAAAACGTATAGGTCAGCTTCTTAAAGAGAAGGGGCTTGTCACAGAAACCCATATAAGTGTAGCCATTGCCCAGCAGAAGGTTACGGGCACCTTCCTTGGTGAGACCCTTGTGGACCTTGGCTTTGTTTCCTCCAAGGAGATCTGTCAGTGCCTTGCCGAGCAGGCAGGCCTCCCTTACATTGACCTGAGAGAGTATCCCGTTCAGGAAGATGCCCTCAGGATGATACCAAAGGATGTGGCTGACAGGGGTGAGTTCATCCCCATTGAGTTAAGGGATGGCCAGATGGTTATAGGCATTATTGACCCATCAAACATCATAGCAATGGATACCGTATCAAGGATAACAAAGCGTCCACCCATTGTTTATATGGTTGATAAAGAGGCCTTCTATGACACGATTGAAAAGGCCTACTTCTTTTTAGAAAACCCCATAACCGGAAGGATTGAGGAGACCGTTAACAGGCTGAAAACCACAGTAAACACAGCTGACATCTCTGCCCTTACCGAGCTGATAATAATGGATGCAATCCGTAAAAACACCACCGATATCCATATCACACCAGCCGAGGAGACGGTGCATGTCTTTAACAGGATTGACGGCATACTACAGCACAACTTCTGCTTTCCCAAAAGAGCCCATGCTGGTGTGGTCTCAAAGATTAAGGTGATGTCAGGCATGGACATAGCAGAGCAGCGTCTTCCCCAGGATGGCTCCTTTTCCTACGAGTTCCTCGGAAAGGAATACGATATGAGGGTCTCAACCATACCAACCATCTACGGAGAAAATCTGGTTATAAGGGTTTTAAGTGGCACGGGTCCCCTCACCCGACTGGAAGTGCTCGGTTTTGACCCTGAGGAGACCAAAAAGCTACGAATCCTTTTCAACAGACCCCACGGCATAATACTCATCACAGGACCAACCGGAAGCGGTAAGACAACCACACTCTATGCTGCCCTGAGAGAGGTTAACCTGCTTGAAAAGAATGTCCTTACCGTTGAAGACCCGGTTGAGTACAGACTGAGTCTGGTCAAACAATCTGAGGTGAACCTCAAAGCTGGCTATGACTTTGCCCTTGCTGGCCGTAACTTCATGCGTCAGGACCCGGATGTTATGCTTCTTGGAGAGATCAGAGACCAGGAAACTGCCATCATTGCCGTAAGGGCATCCATCACAGGCCATCTGGTGCTGAGCACCCTGCACACAAACGACGCTGTCACCTCAATACCGAGGCTCTTTGACCTTGGTGTTGACAGCTTTTTGCTTTCAGCCTCATTGCTTGCTGTTGTTGCCCAGAGGCTTGTAAGAAAGATATGCCCTGATTGTAAAGAGTCTTACCAGATAACCGATGAGGAAAGGGATTTAATGGCCTTTTTCAATGTTAAGGACTACCCTGAGGTGCTTTACCGCGGCAGGGGATGTAAGCTTTGCAATAACACAGGGTATCTTGGCAGAACAGCCATAGGTGAGATATTCATTGTAGATGAGGAGATCAAGGAGATGATAAGCAAAAAGGAGCCAACCCAGCTTATAAGAGAAAAGGCAATAGAGCACGGTATGAAGCCCATCCTTCAGGATGGACTCTCAAAGGTTCGTTCTGGTATAACAACCCTTGAAGAGGTGCTGAGGGTAACAGGATGAAGATCTTCCGTTACAAAGCTGTTGACCCTGAGGGAAAGACCATCACAGGGATGTTACAGGCAGCAGACCTTGAGGGTGTTGAGCAGGGCCTGATATCGCTTGGTCTTCAACCTCTATCCATAAGACCTGTTGGAAAGGGGCTCAGCAGATTTCTTTCCTACCTTCTTTCAAGAAAGATAAAGAGAAAGGACATAATAGAGTTTTCCAATAACCTCTCGGTTATGCTCAGGGCTGGCATACCCCTTCTTGATGCACTTCAGGATATCTCTGAAACCACAGAAAACAGCTATTTCCGTCAGAATCTTAACGCCATTGTCAGAGCAATACAGATGGGCTCAACCCTAACAGACGCCGTTTCTGCCCATAGAGATATATTCCCGGATATCTTCATCAGGCTGGTCTCGGTAGGCGAGGAAACGGGCAGGCTTGATCAGAGCCTGAAGGATGTGGCCGAACACCTTCAGAGGCTGGAGACCCTTTCTGCTGCAATAAAGAGGGCGCTAATCTATCCAGCCTTTGCAATAGTTTCCACCTTTGGTGCAATGGTCTTCTGGCTCGTCTATGTGCTTCCAAAACTTGCAGCCCTTTTCAGGGATATGCAGATTCCCCTTCCTGGTATTACAAGGGCCATGATCTGGCTCAGTGATGTAACAACAAGGTGGTGGTATGTGGGGGTGCTTTTTGTCCTTTTTGTATTTGTTTGTTATAAATTTTTGAAAAGGTACAGAAGCTTCAGACTTAGGGCAGACGGATTGAAACTCAGACTACCAATTGTTAAGCTGATAGTTCACAACAAAGCCCTTGGTCTCTTTTCTGAACAGATGAGGATACTCCTTGTGGCTGGTCTTTCCATTGACAGGGTCTTTGACCTTGTGGCCGATGTGATGGACAACGAGGTGATGAAACAGGCAGTGACTACCTCAAGGGATGATATCCTTGCAGGGACATCCATTGCTGAGGCACTTAGAAAGCATCCTGTATTTCCTGTTATGCTAATAAGGATGGTTCATGTAGGTGAAAAGACCGGTGACCTTGAAAACCAGTTTTCTTTTCTATCTGGTCACTTCCTTGAGATACTTGACGATATAACCCAGAAGATAGGAAAGATGCTTGAACCTGTGGTAATCGGTGTTATAGGGCTTTTCTTTGTGTTTATCATACTCGGTCTTTTGTTGCCCGTTTACGACCTGGTGTCAAAGATAGGAGCAGGATGAGAGGATAAAGCACTAAATACTAATCTCTAAATTCTAAACAATGACATAGAGTTGAAAAATGGAAGTTTAGTGGTAATATAGCAATTTGGATAATTAGATTTTGAAAATTGTTTAGAGTTTAGGATTTAGAATTTCGAGTTTAAATTACTTATGGACTACCTGGAATACTACGGATTAAAGGACGACCCCTTCAGGCTGACGCCTGACCCCGAATACTTCTATCCTTCAGAGGACCACAATTTGGGGCTCAGGTCACTGGAGTACTCCGTAAAACAGTCTGAGGGCTTTTGCATGATAACAGGGGAGCCCGGCACTGGAAAGACAACCCTGCTCAATGTCTTTATCAGGCAGTGGAAGGACAGGGCAAGCATTGCCCTGATACTTACCCCCAGGCTTATGCCCGAGGAGTTCCTCCATTCTGTGCTTGAAGACCTGGGAATTGAATTCAGTGCGCAAACAAAAAACGAACTTATCAAGTCATTCAGGGACTTCCTTCTTGGCCAGTCCGAGCAGGGTCGTAAGGTAATCATCATCGTTGATGAGGCACAGAATCTACCTGTTGAGACCCTTGAGGAGCTCCGACTGCTCAGCAACCTTGAAACCAACAGGGAAAAGCTCCTGCAGATAGTGCTTGTGGGACAGCCCGAGCTTGAAGAAAAACTTGCCAGGCCAGAACTAAGGCAACTCAATCAGAGAATAACCACCAGAGTTCGTCTCGGACACCTCGGACTTGAAGAGACAAGGGACTATCTTAACTACAGATTGATAAAGGCTGGAAAGACCTTTCTTAGATTTGATGACTCGGCTGTAAAACACCTGTTCAAGCTATCAGGTGGAATACCAAGGCTCATAAACATACTTGCCCTGAGGTCACTAATGGCTGCCTACATTGATGAAACAAACATTGTCAGCAAGTGCCATGTTGAAAACGCTGAAAGGAGTATCAAAAACTCTGAGGGCTTTGAAAGGCCTGAAAGAAAAAGGGCGGCATTGGTGTTGTTAGCGGTCTTTTTGGTGTTTTTCCTGACAGGGGCAGGTCTTTATTACATAAGTCAGCCTGAGGGGAAAAAGCCCTCTTTAAGCCCGGTGGCAGCTACAAAAATACAGAAAGACATCAGCCGATATGCCCTCGTGAAGGAAGATGCAAATATCCGTGAGGCACCAGGACTTGAATCCCGAAGGGTTGGCATTGTGATGAAAGGACAGAAGTTGCCCATAATTGGCGAGACCACCGACGGAAGCGGAGCACGCTGGTTCAAGATACGGCTCTTTGATGACAGGGCTGTATGGATAGCGGCTGACCTTGTTAATGTGCTCTCTGAGAAAGGGCAGAAACCCTCCCCTCAATAAACCTCCTTGTTCCTGTTTTAATCCCCCTGTGCTTGAGTGCCAAGCTGTAATATTCAAGTGCCTTTTTGCTGTTTCCCCTTCTTTCCTCAATCCTTGCAAGTCCGAGAATCCCCCTGAGAAGCCCTCTTGAAAAAAGCTCCCTGTACAGAGCTTCAGCCCTTTCAAGCTCACCCTTTCTCTCATGAAAAACTGCCAGGTTGTATATAACCCTTTCATCCTCGGGAGAAAGCCTGTAGGCCCTATCCAGCCACTCCTCTGCCTCATCAATTCTTCCAGCCCTGAAAAGGGCTACAGAAAGATTCAACATAGCCTCAACAGAGTCGGGCTCAATTCTCAGTGCCCTGTTTGCATAGTTGATTGCAGCCTGAATATCACCGAGTTTTAGGGAAAGGTAGGAAAGTTTGTTGAGTATAAGGGCATCCTTTTGCCTTATCTGAAGAGCCTTACTATATCCCTGAAAGGCCTCTTTATACCGTCCCTTCCTTTCTGCTTTAAGGGCGCTGTAAAGAAAATAGTCAACAGCATTCTCCCTCTTTTTTGTCACTGGTGGAGGTTTTACCCCTGTGTTTTCTTTTGCTACTGAAGATGTAGGCTTTTTGGGCTCAGGTTTTTTGGTTTCAGCCTTTTCCTTTGCTGCTACTGGGCTGGAAGTTTTCCCTTTGTCTTGTTCAAGTGGTCTTTCGGCTTCGGAATTTATGGGCTCAGCCTTTTTGGTTTCCGATTTGCTTTCCGAAGGTTTGACCTGAGAAACCACTACCTTTTCACTTTCAGTTTTTTTCTTTATGACCGGTGCTGGTTCCATTTCACTTTTTTCTTTTTCTGCCCTCTCAACCCTTAATGTGGTGCTCTTTCTGCTTTGCAGAATGCTCACAAGCATAAACCCCGAGGCAATTGAAAGCACCGCCATGAGGACTACGGCTAAATAGAAGACCCTGCTACCCCTCCTCTTTTTCGCCACCTGCTCAATCATGGGGGAGATAGCTTTTCCCTTTCTGTCCCTTTTTAATTTTGAAAGAAGCTCAACAAGAAGGCTCATCTTTTCACTTCTCCAAAACCCTTTCTTTTTTCATTAAAAGTATAACAATTACCAGGTGTTGTTGCAAATTTGAAAAACTGGTGTGTTAAAAATATGACTTATTTTGTCAGTGGATGACAAATTTTTGAAGTATTCTGTGTAAATCAAGGCAAAAACAGCCCGAAAACCCAGCATTTTTCTGGCACAGCATTTGCTTTATTATTTTTTTGAAAGCCGATTGGCTTTAGATTTTTTTAATTCAAAGGGGGATCCGTTATGAAAAGGTTAAGCAGGGATAACAGGGGGTTTACACTGGTTGAACTTGCAATAGTGCTTGT
>CAZIIE010000058.1:0-9657 GCA_964539375.1 uncultured Nitrospirota bacterium
ACATTTACATAAGAGAGGGCTGCAACAACTGTCATACCCAGACCGTAAGACCCCTCAGAACCGAGGTTGCCCGTTATGGAGAATACTCAAAACCGGAGGAGTTTGCCTACGACAGACCCTTTCTCTGGGGCTCCCGCCGCACAGGGCCTGACCTGAACAGGGTGGGTGGAAAGTATCCTGACTCCTGGCATTATGTGCACTTCAGAAGCCCCCAGGAGATGTTTCCTAAATCAATAATGCCCTCCTATGCATGGCTTGCAAAAAGGAAACTTGACACATCCTACAGCTTTAAGAAGGTCTCGGTGCTCGGGTATGGATATTCTAAAGAGGAGGTTCAGAGACAGATTGAGGAATACAAAAACAAGGTCACCTCAGCTCAGTATCCTGCCAAGGAGGCAAGAGACAGGGTAACACCTCCTGAGCTGAGGGCAGAGCTTACCGAGATGGATGCCCTTGTTGCTTACATGCAGAAGTTAGGCAGAGATGTTAAGCAGATTAAGAAGAAAGAGGTGGTGAAGGTGGCTACGGCTGCACCTGAGAGCAAGAGCCTCAGCAACCCCTATGAAGGAAACAGGGAAGCTCGGGAAGAGGGTGAAAGGATATTTGAGTCAAACTGTGCAGCCTGTCATGGCCATGAAGGCTCAGGTGGTATTGGGCCGAGCCTCAGAGATAAAGAGTGGAAGTATGGCTCCTCAGACGCTGACCTGTTTACCTCCATCTCAAAGGGGCGGCCTGGAGGCATGCCACCCTGGCAGAGCTCCCTTGGCACTGACAGGATATGGAAGGTCATAACCTACATTCGCTCCCTTGGAGAGGAATAAATGGACTGGAATGCCTGGGCATACCTGATCTTTGGCACCACCCTGGTTGTGACCTTTCTGTGGATTATCATCCATTATTACAGACCTAAAAGGAAGCACAGGGTGGAGGAGCCAAAATACAGGATGCTTGAAGATGACGAAAAGGATGTATGATTTCAGATTTAGAATTTAGAATTTAGAATTTATATATGTATGGAGGTGTGATAATGGCTGAATGTGATGGCATCAAAGAGTCAAATAAAAAGATACCGAGGGGTTGGCTTTTGTTCTATATCGGTGTGATAGTATGGCTTGTCTGGTACATATTCAGCTATACTCCCCAGATAAGCGGCTGGTCCCAGTACAAGGTCTTTGAGGAGGAGATGAAAAAGACGCAGGCAAAACAGGTCAGCATACCCACTGAAAATCCCTATGAGCATAATGAAAAGGCCATTGCAGAGGGAAAGATGATATACATGAATAACTGTGCTGCCTGCCATGGTGAAGACCTTAAGGGAGGAGTTGGTCCTGACCTGACGGGCCATTTAAAGTACGGTGAGACTGATGATAAAAAGTATGAAACCATTGCAAAGGGCAGAGGTGGTGGTATGCCTCCCTTTCAGCAGCAGCTTGGCAGAGACCGAATCTGGAAGGTTCTTGCCTATGTAGATTCTGTCAGGGAGTATGGAAAAAGACCTTAAAAACAATAAAAGGCAGGTGCTAAACCTGCCTTTTTTATTTTAATTTAGAAATCTATGCTTTATATTTCTATCCTCGGATTCTGTGTCCTGCTTCTTTCCAATCTCCTGTTACTTTATCTATATTCTAAAAAGACGAAGGATTTAAGAAAAAAGGAATCAGAGATAAAAAACCTCATTGAATTACTTAATTCAGTTAATGAGGGAATTTATATTACCGACACTGACAGGAGATTTATATTCTGGAACAAAGCAGCTGAGAAAATCACAGGATATAGTGCTAAAGAAATAATGGGTAAAAGCTGTTATGATGATATCCTAAGGCATAAAGATTATACAGGTAAGGTTATGTGTACTGATATGTGTCCCCTTGCAAGCTCAATTCAAAATAACAAAACCCTCGGGCCTGAGGTTGTATCTCTTAAGAAAAAGGATGGCACCAGGATAATGGTGGAAGTGATGACATCGCCTTTGAAAAATTTAGATGGTGAGGTTATCGGTGGAATAGAGGTGTTTAGAGATGTAACCCGAAGGATTGAGCATCAAAAACAGCTTGATAGAAAGAAGAAGGAGCTGGAAACGGTTCTTGAAAACATTACTGACGGTGTTCTTTTTCTTGATAGTGATGGAAGAATTATACATATAAATAATGCACTTAAAGGGATGTTAGGTTTAGATGATTCAGTAGTTGGTAAAGAGGTGTTTTCACTGCCAAAAGAACATGCGCTAAGGAATGCTATTTTTAGGGTTGATAGAGATTTTAAAGGCCCCTACTGCTGGGAGAATTATGGTTGTACAGGTAAAACCGATTGTCCTGAATATAAATCCTACTGTTGTAGATGCTGGCTGCTTTCAAAGTATGGCTCTGCTGAAAGAAAAGTTATAAACTGTGCTGATTGTAACTCTTTCAAAAAGGCAAAGGAGTTTCTACAAAAGCACAAGGAGCTTGTAATTGGAGATAGGGTGATTTCTGTCTGTTCAAGTTTTATAGAAAAGGTGGAATTATCTGAAATCTGGGAGGTTATACTCTTAAGGGATGTAACTGCTGAAAAGTTGGATGCAGTGATAAAGCTTTCAGGAGCTGCTGCCCATGAGATAAGACAGCCATTGCAGGCCCTTGTGGGTGCAGTATCCCTGTTAAGGGATGAAATACCGGTAATGAGTAAGGAAACAGAAAAATATCTTGACATTGCAGAAAGAAGTTGCTTCAGGATAGACGATGTTTTAAAAAGATTACTAAATATAACAAAATATAAAGTAAAATATTATACTGAAGGAACAGAGATCTTTGATGTCTTTGAGGCAAGCTCAATGGAGGACAGACGAGGCAGTTCTGAGGAAGAGGTGAAATAGGATTGTGGAGAAGATATAGAAGGGCAGTTGAGCTACTTCAGGCTCTAATTATAGTAGGGCTTCCCTTCATAAAGATAAAAGGCCATAGCGCACTGAGATTTGATATCCAGGAGCTTAAACTCCATTTTTTTGGAACGGTAATCTGGATAAAGGAGTTTTATCTCGTCCTCTTCCTTACCCTTCTTTTTCTGATTCTGATTGTTTACATAACCACCATCTTTGGAAGGATATGGTGTGGCTGGCTCTGTCCCCAGACGGTTCTGCTTGATTTCTCCTCTGACCTTGCAGGCCTTTTACGGCTAAATCCTTACAGAAAAGAGATTGCCCAGAAGATAATACTTCTACCCCTTTCTGCCCTTGTTTCCCTGTCTCTTATATGGTATTTTGTGCCGCCCGAGGAGATGCTTCGGGGTCTTTTCCACTCAAAGATAATCACAGGTTTTTTCATCACCCTCTGGGTGGTCATCTATGCAGAGCTTACACTGCTTGGAAGAACCTTCTGTAAGACCATATGCCCCTATAGCATGCTTCAGAGCGGGCTTTTTGACTCTGATACCCTTGTGATAGGCTTTGAGGAAAGGAGCACCGAGGGATGTATGGGCTGTGACAAATGTGTGAGGGTCTGCCCTGTCGGGATTGATATAAAAAAGGGACTTCAGAGGGAGTGCGTTGCCTGTGCTGAGTGCATTGATGCCTGTATAAGCATGACCAAGCCAAGGGGGATAATGCCCTTCATCGGCTACAGGGGGAGGGTATGGAGGGCTAAGAATCTCGTCTTTGCCCTCCTTACGCTGGTTGTAGCCCTTAGCCTTGCGGTGCTTTTTGCCTTGAGGCCTGATGTGGAATTTGTTGTATCAAGAAACCCAGAAGTTCCTAT
Organism: uncultured Nitrospirota bacterium; assembly: GCA_964539375.1. Lineage (GTDB taxonomy): Bacteria > Nitrospirota > Thermodesulfovibrionia > Thermodesulfovibrionales > JdFR-85 > JAADIE01. Next base: position 3,729 of record CAZIIE010000058.1, read on the forward strand.
AGAGGGTGTAAACAGTTATACCTACTCTTTATACAACAACACAGACCGCACTATTCAGTTTAAGCTCAAAGTGAGGGGCCCCTTCAAACTGGTTGGTGATACCTCCATAACCCTCCCTGCCTATGGTTCTAAAAGGGGCAGGGTTCTGGTAAAGGCGATTGAGAGAAGAGATAGGGTTGTTTTTGAGCTTACCGGGGATAACATAAAGATCATGCAGAAGGTGGGTTTTCTATGAAGAGACTAATCTATGTATTATACATTCTTTTTTTCATCCTCATGGCAGCGACCTTTTATATGGCCTTCAGGGTTCATGATGGTCTGATTGAGGAGCATTACTACAGGAAGTCTAAGAACTATTTTCAGATAAAGGAAAAGGAGAGGGAGCTTGGCCTTGAGGTCAAGCTGCTGAAGGAGCCCGAGGGTAGGCTTTCTCCCCTTAAGGTTTCACTGAGAACCAGAGAGGGGATGCTAACAGGTGCAAAACTGATTCTTATCAGGGAGGCAGTAGCAAACAAAAAAGCGGACAGGGCCTTTTTGCTCAGAGAAAGCTCTCCTGGAGTATATACAGCAGAGGTGGAGTTTCCCCATAACGGTGCATGGTATCTGAGGCTTGTGATAGAACATCCAAAAATCAGGACCGAAAGGATATGGAAGGTAGATATAAAGGATTAGCCCTTTCAGTGATAGGGCTTTTGCTTTTCGGGCTTCTTTCCTGTCAGGGTAGAGCCCCTGAGATCAACTGCAGGATAAATCAGCAGGAGTGTCAGAGCGATTTCAGGGGAGGAGTGGTCTATCTTGATATAAATCCAAAGCCTGTTCTACCCATGAAGGAGCTTCTTTTCAGGGTGAGGCTTTCAGGGGTTGATTACGATGCCAGCACCTTGGAGGTCTACCTTACCATGCCAGGTATGACAATGGGAGAAAACAGGGTTACCTTAAGGAGGGTTGGAAGGGATACCTATGAGGGAAAGGGTGTCTTTGTCCGATGTCCAAGCGGCAAGACCCTGTGGCAGGCTGAGGTAGTGATGAGAGGGCTGGGAAGTGTCTTTTATAGGTTTAACATTATGCCCTGAAGGAGGAGGATATAGAAAAGAGCATCTATCTATTGATGTTTCTTACCGGTTTAAGCGGTGGTTTTGGCCATTGTCTGGGGATGTGTGGTCCCCTGGTGGCTGCCTATTCGTTAAAGCTTGGAAGAGCCTCTATGTTTTCCCACCTGCTTTACAATTCAGGGAGAATTTTTACCTATATGTTTCTCGGCGGTGTGGTGGGTCTTGTCGGCTCTTTTGTAAGGGTTGTCTCTGGTATAGAGCCCCTTCAGAGGGCTATCATGGTCTTTGCCGGGCTTTTAATAATCCTGATGGGCCTATCAATGGCAGGTCTTTTCAGGAGCTTGATAAACAGACTTGAGGGTAATCTGATTGGTGGTGTGGTTAAAAGGTTTTCAGGGTTTATAAATTCCAGCCTGTCAGCAGGTATGCTCTTTCCCCTCGGGCTTGTGATGGGCTTTATACCCTGTGGGCTTGTCTACACAGCTTTAGTGGTGGTTGCAAGGGCTGCTATGGAGGAGGGCTCCCACACGGTTGCCCTTCTTAAAGGTGGGCTAATGATGGGCCTTTTTGGTGCTGGCACATTTCCTTCACTTGTGGTTTTTGCTAAGGTGGTTGGTTTTATAGGTCAAAGGGCAAGGGCGAATATCTACAGGGTTTCCTCCCTTTTACTTATTTTCATGGGTGTCTATTTCGTTTACAGGGCCTTGGGCTGAAAAGAAGGGTTTACATTTTCAGTTTCATGACAAAATCTGTTAAGATATAAGCAGTTTAGCAGTCTTAAAGGCTGAACAGAAAGGCAATATAGCGAGGGGACTAAATGAAAACATTAAGACTTGCCCTTGCCCAGATTAACACCACCGTTGGTGATATTGAGGGCAATACAAAAAAGATAATAGAACATATTGAGAGGGCGACCAGCGAGGGAGCTGATATAGTTGCCTTTCCCGAGCTGGCGGTGACAGGCTACCCACCGGAGGACCTCCTTTTAAAGCCCCAGTTTATTGAGGATAACCTCCAGGCTGTCAGGGAGATAAAAAACAGCGTAAGGGATGTCGTGGCAGTGGTCGGTGCGGTTGACCGTGACAGCGACATCTACAATGCTGCCTTTGTGATGAACAACGGAAGAATAGTGGACGTTTATCATAAGATGTTTCTGCCCAATTATGGTGTTTTTGATGAGATGAGATACTTTCAGAGGGGCGACTTACCAAAGGTATATAAGGCAGCGGACCTGCTCTTTGGTGTTAACATATGTGAGGACATCTGGTATCCTGACGGACCAACTCGGGCTCAGTGTCTTGGTGGAGCAGAGCTGATAATAAACATCAATGCCTCCCCCTATCACATTGGAAAACCAGCCTTCAGGCAGAGGATGCTCTCCACAAGGGCAGCAGATAATCTTGTAATTGTGGCCTATCTGAATGCTGTGGGTGGACAGGATGAACTGGTCTTTGACGGACACAGTATGGTTTTTGACCAGAGGGGAGAGCTAATTTACAGGGGAAAACAGTTTGAGGAGGAGTTCATCCTGATTGACCTTGACCTTGATGCTGTCTTCATGGGGAGGCTCCATGACCCGAGAAGAAGGCAGGAGGTCTTTTATTTCAGCGAGGAGGATTTCCGCAGGGTAATCATCCATGAAAGAGCACTTTCAAGGCAGAGGGCCTTCATGGGATACAAAGAGCCTGTAAAGCCAGTGAAGGATGAAGAGGAGGTTTATAAGGCCCTTGTTCTTGGCACAAGGGATTATGTGAGGAAAAACGGCTTTAGCAGTGTCCTGATTGGCCTTAGCGGCGGGATTGACTCATCCCTTGTGGCTGCCATTGCAGTGGATGCCCTTGGTAAGGATAGGGTGAGGGGGGTTTTTATGCCCTCCGAGTATACCTCAAGAGAAAGTGCTGAAGATGCAAGAGAGCTTGCCCGAAACCTGAATATCAGGATGTTTGAGATTCCGATTAGTAAAATTTTCAGCACCTACCTTGATTCCCTGAGTGACCTGTTTAAAGATACCGAGCCTGGTGTGGCAGAGGAAAACATACAGGCAAGGATAAGGGGAAACCTCCTAATGGCTCTTTCAAACAAGTTTGGCTGGCTTGTCCTCACTACAGGTAACAAGTCGGAGATGTCCGTTGGATATGCAACCCTTTACGGTGACATGGCAGGTGGGTTTGCAGTTATAAAGGATGTTCCCAAGACCATGGTTTACAGGCTTGCTGAGTGGCGAAACCAGAAGGCAGGCTTTTCACTTATTCCTGAAAGGGTGCTCTATAAAGAGCCCTCTGCTGAGTTGAAGCCTGACCAGAAAGACACAGACACCTTGCCACCCTATGAGGTGCTTGACCCCATACTGAAGGCCTATGTTGAGGAGGATAGAAGCTTTGAAGAGATAATAAATCTTGGTTGTGAGGTGGAGTGTGCTGAAAAGGTTGTGAGGATGATAGACCGAAGCGAATACAAGAGAAGACAGGCACCGCCAGGGATAAAGATAACACCCAGGGCCTTTGGTAGAGACCGCAGGTTCCCTATTACGAACAGATATAAGAGTTTTTAAGATTGGTGTATTGGTGTATTGGTATATTGGTATATTGGTGGAGTGGTGAAGTGGTGAAGTGGTTAGTGGTGTTTTATGTAATTAATGAGAGGGAGAGAGGAGGATGAAGAAAGGCTGGTTTTTATTGATAGTGCTTTTCATGGTTATGGCAGGTTGTGGTTACAGTAAAGACAGCAAAAGTTCCTTTAAAGAACAGCAGGACGACAGGATAATCCAGCTCATACCTGAAAAGCCGGTTCGCATAGAGTTTAAAAGAAACACAAAGGGTGCCTATAGCTGGAGCCTCAGGGGCGAAGATGCTGACAAGATAATCGCAGCAGATAAAAAACTAAGAGCCTATGTCAAGGAGCTGAACAAATAGTATAAAATATAACCATTAACCAATACACCAATATACCAATATACAAATATACCAATTACTAACTTTTTCAGGAGGTTTTTATGTCAGAGAGGTTTTCTGTAAGAGAGGTTATTGAACAGGCGGTTCGGACAGAAAGGCTTGGATACGACTATTATTCAGAGATGGCAGAAAGGTTTAAGGAGAACCAGGAACTGGCAGGGCTTTTTAAGACCCTTGCTGACAAGGAGCTTGTCCACGAAAGGAGGTTCAAAGAGCTCTTTGATCTAATAGGGGATGAGGAGCCCGAGGGCTGGGAAGAGGTGTCTGAATACATGAGGGCCTTTGTGGAAAGTGAGTTCTTTCTTGCCTCCGATAGGGCAATGGACAGGATAAAGAATATAACCACCTACGAAGAGGCAGCAGATTATGCACTCCAGTTTGAAAAGGAAACCCTCCTTTATTACATTGGGCTTAGAAAGGCAATAAAGGAAAAGGAAGTGCTTGATGAGATAATTAACGAAGAGCAAAGCCACATTATGTGGATAAACAGGTTTATAAAGAAGACAAAGTAGGGTGCAGAGCGGAGGGATGTAGGGAGATTTATGAAAAAGGGCACCCTGTACATTGTCGCAACACCCATTGGTAACCTTGAAGACATAACGCTCAGGGCCTTGAGGGTTTTGAAAGAGGTTGACCTTATTGCAGCAGAAGATACAAGACACACAAGAAAGCTCCTCAGCCACTTTGATATCTCAAAGCCACTGATAAGTTACTGGGGGGCTAAGGAAAAGACAAAGGCAGAGGATGTCCTTAAGCACCTTAATGCTGGAAAATCGGTTGCACTGGTTACCGATGCAGGCACCCCTGGCATATCAGACCCAGGAGAGGTGGTGATAAAGAGGGCTATAGAGGAGGATGTCCCGATTGTGCCTGTGCCAGGAGTATCAGCCCTTGTGACAGCCCTTTCTGTTTCTGGACTTCCAGCAAGGGAGTTTTTGTTTTTAGGGTTTCTCTCAGCAAACAGGAATGCCCGTAGAAAAAAACTCAGAGAGCTTGAGTTTGAGCCAAGGACAATGGTGCTTTATGAGTCTCCCCACAGGATATACGATACCCTTGAGGATATGCTGGAGATTCTGGGTGACAGAGAGATTGCCCTTTGCCATGAGCTTACCAAGCTTAATGAAGAGGTGATAAGGGGCAGGGTAAGTGAGGTGCTTCAGAGCCTTCATGAAAGGATGGTGGCAGGTGAGTATGTGGTTGTTATTAAGGGGGTTCAGACAAAGACCCTGGAGCCTGAAGAGGCTTTATCAGAGGTGTTTGAGCTTATGAGGCGGGGGATGAGGAGAAAGGATGCGGTAAAGAGGGTCTCAGAGCAGTATAATATCAGCAAAAAGCAGTTATATGACCTCAGTCTTTCTAAAAAGGAGTAGACCGATATGAAATTGAGACCGCTGGCACTGGGAGTGGCCCTTGGCACTGTTTGGGGCGTGTCGCTTTTTATAACCACCTGGATAAGTTATTATACTGGCTACGGGGAGCTTTTCCTTAAGACCCTGGCCGGTTCAATTTATCCAGGTTACAGCATCACACCTCTGGGAAGTCTCTTAGGACTGATTTATGGATTTGTGGACGGCCTTGTAAGTGGGGCAGTTATAGGGATAATTTACAATAAAATTGTCAAAGACAGGGTGTAGGGGGTATTTAAGAAAAATTCTAAGCACTAAATCCTAAAATTGGAAGAATGGTTAATTCAGTGAGTAGTTTAAGGAACTGAAATAAGAGAAAGTCTGAAGGTAGTAAGTGAAGCTCTCCGACCAGAGGTCAGGGCATTCATATATTTTTCATAAATAAATTTAGTAAATTAGAATTCGTTTAGAATTTAGGATTTAGAATTTAGAAATTCATAATTGGGGGTATATATGTTAAAGCTCGGTGTAATGGCCTCAGGAAGGGGCTCAAACTTCCAGTCCATTATTGATGCAATCA
>CAZIIE010000059.1:0-9032 GCA_964539375.1 uncultured Nitrospirota bacterium
AGGGTATTTTTTTATCTCCAGTAAAGCCATTTTTTATTATAACATAATAATGGGGGTTAATCAGGGGAAATCAGGGGCGACCACCTACACAGCCAGCTTACAATTAAGTTATAATATATTATGCTTGCTAAGTTTGCTCTGGTTTTTGCCCTGTTTTCCTTTACCTCCATGATAAACCTTCCCTTTGGTTATCTGAGAGGTGGGGTTAAAAAGTTTTCAGTTAGATGGTTTTTGTACATCCATCTGCCCATACCCTTTATATTCCTTGCAAGGGTTATTTCAGGGCTTGATTACCGGTACATTCCACTTATGGTGACAGCAGCTGTGCTTGGCCAGATACTTGGTGGCAGGATGGAGATTTGATGCTTCAGGCCCAGCTTGTCAGCCTTGGAAGAATAGAGCTTAAAGAGGTTCCAGAGCCAGAGCCTGGAGATGATGAGATTGTAATTAAGGTTGAAACAGCCCTGACCTGCGGCACTGACCTCAAGGCATACCTCAGGGGACATTCACTTATTCCAATGCCTGGCCCTTTTGGTCATGAATACTCAGGTGTTGTGATTAAAAGGGGCAGCAGGGTAAAAAACTTTAAAGAGGGAGATGAGGTGATGGGTGTTCACAGTGCGCCCTGTCTTGATTGCAGTTACTGTAAAAGGGGAATTTATAATCTCTGTGAAAATATCATGGAAAGAAAGGTGCTCGGTGCCTATGGTGAACAGTTACTTATTCCTTCCCCTGTGGTAAGGCAGAATCTGTTTAAAAAGCCCGAACATATAGGGTTTGAAAGGGCTGCTCTTTTAGAACCCCTTGCCTGCGTGGTTCATCCCTATTCCCAGCTGGACATGACAGGTGTGGAGACTGCATTGATAATCGGAGCAGGACCAATCGGTCTGCTCCATGCCTCCTATCTTAAATCTCTTGGTGTCCATACCATCATAGCTGACATAAACCCTGAAAGGCTTGAGATAGCAAGGGGCTTTGCCCATAGGGCTGTTAAACCGGAAATTATACAGGAGGTTAAAGAGGAGCAAACCTCGGGAATGGGATTTGACCTTGTTGTGGAATGTACTGGTATAGTTGATGTCTGGCAGCATGCAGAGACCTACCTCAGAAGAGGTGGGGTGTTAATGCTTTTTGGTGGCTGTAAAAGGGGTAGCAGGGTTTGTTATTCAACGGACAGGCTTCATTACGATGAAATCAAACTGGTTGGGAGCTTTCACTTCAGCCCATCCGATGTTAAAAGGTCCTATGAGCTGCTCATTAATGAGGAGCTTGAGCTTGATGGAATTATAACAGGTGAGTTCAGCCTTGACAGTATTACAGAGGCCTTTGAATTGTTAAAGGCAGGGAGGGGAATCAAGTACGCAATACGACCCTGATATGAAGGTTGCAAGACTTTACAGTTTTAACGATATAAGAGTTGAGGATGAACCAGTGCCAGAGCCTTCCGAGGAGGAGGCACTGGTGAGGGTAAGGGTAAGCGGGATATGCTCTGGCGATGCCATGCCCTGGTATATAGAGAAAAAGGCACCCCTTGTGCTTGGCCATGAGCCTTCAGGTGAGATAGTAAAACTTGGTAACAGGGTTAAGGGATTCAAGGTTGGTGACAGGGTCTTTGTTCATCACCATGCACCCTGCAGAAGCTGTAACTCCTGTCTGAGAGGAGATTATGTTCAGTGTCCTACCTGGAAACTGCCTGGTATAAGGCCAGGAGGTATAGCAGAGTATATAGTGGTTTCTTCTAACAGTTTAAGGGAGGATACCCTGAGGCTCCCTGATAACCTTAGCTTTGAAGATGGTGTGATGGTTGAACCCCTCGGATGCGTGGTAAAATCCTTTAAAAGAAGCGGCATTAAGGAGGGCGATACCCTTGTTGTTATCGGTCTTGGTGTTATGGGCATGCTTCATATCATGGTTGGCCGACATTTTGGTGCAAGAAGAATAATCGGTGCTGACAGGGTGGGGTTCAGGCTTAAAAGGGCTTTAGAGCTCGGTGCAGATGATGTCATAGATGTCTCAAAGGCAGAACTCAGAGCTGCGGTAATGGAACTAACCGAAGGACGGGGGGCTGAGGTGGTGATTGTTGGGCCTAATAGTGTGGAGGCAATGAAGGAGGGTTTGGATGTTGTTGCCCCTGGTGGGAGCGTTGTTTTCTTTACACCTGCAAGACCTGGTGAGACCCTTTTGATTGACCCTAACAGCCTCTATTTCAGGGATATAAACATTGTTACATCCTATTCCTGTGGTCCTGATGATACACGAATGGCACTCGGACTGCTTGAGAAGGGGCTTGTGAGAGCAAAGGACCTGATAACCCATAGATTTAGCATTGAGGAGACCGAAAGGGCTTACAGGATTGTTTCAAAGGCGGAAGAAAGCCTTAAGGTGGTGATTGACCTGAGCAGTTCATGAAAAATTCACAATTGCTTTTGTAAAATGATTTTATTGGAAAGTGTCTGTAAAAATTGAGCTTAAAATCAATAATAAGGTGTCTCGGTAAGAATGAAGAAAAAAAGGATATTCAGTATCTGCTCCTTGCCTGCTGAAACTGCTAAAGTAAAAGCCAGAACCAGAAACAGACTTTACCGATTTCAGCCCGAGGGCTTCAGATGGTCTGGTGTAAAGGTTGAGAAGTATAAACAGGAAGGTGCCGACTGGAAGGATATCGTTAGGCAGAACATTATAGGAGTTAGAGGGGAAAACACAAAGTTTCATTTTCGTTATTTTGAGATAATGCCAGGTGGCAACAGCAGTTATGAGGTTCACAGCCATGAGCATGTTGTTGTATGTGTGAGGGGAAAGGGAAAGGTGAGGCTTGGTTCAAGGCTTATAGATATGAACCACCTGGATGTGCTGTATATCAAAGCTGAAACGCCCCATCAGCTTTTTAATCCCTATGACGAACCCTTTGGTTTCTTCTGTATTGTTGACTCTGAAAGGGACAGGCCAAGGCCTGCAAAGAGGAAAAAGAAATAAACAGAGGTTGTGGAAATAGATTTGAAAATATTATGATAAAAAGTTAAGGAGAGATTATGGAAAAAGAGAGAAAAAACCCGATTGACAGGTTATGGGACCTCTTTGCTTCAATCAAACTGGCTGTGGTGCTCTTTGCCCTTATTGCAGGCACCTCAATAGTAGGAACAATAATTGAACAGAATGCATCGCCTGAAAAGAACCTGAAGGTCCTTGAAAGACTGATTGGTCCTGACATGGCTCCCACTGCTTACAAGGTTCTCTACTCCCTCGGCTTTATGGATATGTACCATTCCTGGTGGTTTGTGACCCTTTTGGTTCTTTTTGCAGTAAACCTGATAATATGCTCTCTTGACAGACTGCCCAGGATCTGGAAGCTCGTGAAGGAGCCTGTAAGGCCTGTTAATCTTGAGAGGATACCCTCCTATCCTATAAAAAAGGAACTGACCGTAAAGGGTACACCTGAAGGCGTGAGGGAAAATGTCCTTGCTGTTTTCAAATCACTGGGACTGAAACCAGAAAACAGCCCAATAGAAAGTGGTGGATATCAGCTATATAGCCAGAAGGGTGGATGGACAAGGCTCGGTGTTTATATTACCCATCTGAGTATTCTTGTGATAATGATTGGTGCAGTAATCGGCATCTTTTTCGGTTTTCATGGCTTTCTTAATCTTCCCGAAGGGTACACCTCAAGTGTAGCCTATGCCCGTGGAACCAGCAAGGCCCATGAGCTTGGTTTCAGTGTTAGATGTGATGATTTTGATGTTGAGTTTTATGGTATGTCAGAGATGCCCAAGGACTACAGGAGCTGGCTTACAGTTATTGACAATGGAAAAGAGGTGGTGAGGAAGATGATAGAGGTTAATGAGCCTTTGAGATACAAGGGATACATTTTCTATCAGTCAAGTTACGGGATGATGCCCAATATTAAACAGGGATTGTTAATTCTTAAGGTGACAGGCCCTGGAGGAAGGACCGAGACGGTTACCAGGCGGTTAGGTGAGACCTTTACCATACCAGGCACTGATATAACGGGCAAGATAAAGGACTTCAGCCCTGCCCTTGCAACTGACTCATCAGGAAGAACCTACACTTACTCAAATATGATGAATAATCCTGCTGCCTATATTGAGTTTTCAAAGAAAGGCACACCCCTTTATTCGGGATGGATTTTAAAGAGATTTCCACGCACCTGGAATCTGCCCGATGGAAACAGGGTGGAGTTTGTTGATTTATGGGGTGTTCAGTATACAGGGCTTCAGGTCAGAAAGGACCCGGGGGTATGGCTTGTTTATCTTGGCTGTGTTGTGATGGCCTTTGGTCTCTATACGGCCTTTTTCATGAACCACCGAAGACTGTGGGCTGTGGTTAGGAAGGACGGAAGGGATAACACCCTTATCACATTCCTTGGCACAGCAAATAAAGGAAGACAACACTTTGCAAACAAGGTTGAAAGTGCAATATCAAAAATGTTCAAGAAATCCAAGGAGGTTTAACCTATGAATATCAGCTCCAATCTTTACGGAATTGCCACGCTGGGATATATCTTCGCAATGATTGCCTATATATGCTACCTTGCCTTCAGAAAGGAAGGCATTGGTAAGGTTGCCTCGGGCATAACCCTATTGAGCTTTGCCTCCCATACCATAGCCTTTGCCCTGAGATGGTATGAGGGTTATGCTGCAGGTCTCAGGAACTTCTGGCGTCCGCCCATATCAAACCTTTACGAGTCTCTTATATTTTTTGTCTGGTGTTTGATACTTGGCTATATAATCATTGAATTTAAATATAAGAACCGTTCCTTTGGTGCCTTTATAACACCTGTGGCAGCTCTTGCCCTTGCCTTTATTGAGATGAGCGGGATGTCAAAGCAGATAGAGCCCCTTGTGCCAGCACTTCAGAGTAACTGGCTTTTAGCCCATGTTACCATGAGTTTTATCTCCTACTCCATGTTCGGTCTTGCCTTTGGCACTGCTCTAATGTATCTTATTGAAAAGACAGAGGACAGAAAAGAGCCAGCTTATTTATTTTGGACTGTCTCGGTAGGCATACTGGTCGTGTTATTGATAGCCATGGCGCTGGATTATCTGAAATACCATGTGGTTGCAACCACACCAGAACTTGCAAAGGCCTATCTTTTCAAGGCAACCTTTAACAGCCCATCCACAGCAGTGGCTATTGCAAGCTGGATAGGGGCATTACTGATAATTGCCCTTATATGGCGTTATGGTTATGTGCTTAAAAATATAATCTCTTCATTCAGGATTGATACGGCAATTCTTGATGAACTTACCTACAAGATAATAGCCATCGGATTTCCCATTTTTACCCTTGGTGGGTTGATTTTTGGGGCTATCTGGGCTGACCAGGCCTGGGGTGTGTACTGGAGCTGGGACCCCAAGGAGACCTGGTCACTTATTACATGGTTTGTCTATGCCTTTTATCTTCATGCAAGACTAATGAGGGGATGGAGAGGTAAAAAGGTTGCTGTGGTGGCAGTGGTGGGATTTGTTACGGTGGTTTTTACTTACCTTGGTGTAAATCTTTTACTTTCTGGTCTTCACAGTTACGGTGGTTTAAAATAAGTACTGATTACAAAAAGGATAACCACTTTGATTAAAACAAAATTTCGTTCTGTCATGGTGCAACCACTGGCAGACATTTTTAACAAAAAGGCTAGAATGCCCTGGGCTCTGGCCGTTGAGCTTCACTGTTAAAAAAACAAAAAGAGGCTACAACCTGATTTAATGAGTGGTCTAAGTTTGAAATGGAAGTACATTGGTCTTACCTTCCTGATACTCTTCTGCGTAATCGGGGGTTTTTCCTATTATAATCTGAGATACCAGGAAAGGATAATCAGAGAGGATGATATTGAACGGGTCCAGCTTATCAGTGATATTATAAAGAACGGTCTGTATACAATAATGCTTGAGGGGAGGGGAAAGGAATTTCAGAACTTCCTTGAGACCCTGATTGCCGAGGACATTGAGGAGGTAAGGATATTCCATCCTGAAACTGGTGTTATCCTTGCCTCTTCTGTTAGAAAGGAAATTGGAAAACCCATCTATAAAGATGATATGGAAAAGTTCAGGAATCAGGATTTCCCCCAGGTCTTTGTCCACTCAAAGGGAGAGGAGACCCTTTATTCAATGGTAATCCCAATTCCAAATGAAAGACCCTGCCAGAGATGCCACAACGATGGTAAACCCATAAGGGGAGTGCTTGATGTGGAAGTCTCCATGAAGAAGACCCATGACCGAATAGCTGAATTTCGTAAAAGAACAGCTTTATTTTCAGTCCTCAGTTTTCTGTCCCTTGCTGCAGCCCTTGGAATTATGACAACCCTGCTTATAAACAGACCTATTGAACGGCTGATATTAACAATGAAGGAGGTTGAGGCAGGAGACCTGAGTGTGCGGTTCAGGGTGAAGAGAAAGGATGAGATTGGCAAGCTTGCTGAGTCTTTTAATTCCATGCTTGGTGAGCTTAAAAAGGCACAGGATGAGCTACAAAGGTGTCATCTTGAGGAGATGAAAAGGATTGAAAAGATGGCAACCCTTGGCGAGCTTGCCTCTGCAATTGCCCATGAGATAAAAAATCCCCTTGCTGGCATAAGTGGTGCTATACAGGTGCTTGCTGAAGATTTTGAGCAGGGTGACCCGAGGAAGGAGACCATAGAGGAGGTGCTCAGGGAGATAGAGAGGCTTGATAAAACCATCAGGGATCTTTTGAACTTTTCAAGGCCTGTTGACCCCAAGATAATTGAGGTTGACCTGAAGAGTATAATTGAGAAGTCACTAAGTCTGGTGAAGAATCAGGCACAGAAGCAGAATATTGATATTACCTTCCGTTATGATGATAATATCAGTATGATGAACCTTGACCCTCAGCAGATTCAGCAGGTTTTCTTAAATATAATACTTAATGCCTTCCATGCAATGCCTGATGGTGGTCAGCTATTGATAGAGGCAAAAAACAGGGGTGACCATGTGGAGGTAGCCATATCAGACACAGGTGTTGGCATCAGACAGGAAGACCTAAAGAGGATATTCAAGCCCTTCTTCACCACAAGGCACACAGGGACTGGACTGGGGCTGCCCATAAGCAGTAATATAATTGAGGCCCATGGTGGGGAGATAAAGGTGGATAGCACCCCTGGATTGGGCTCAACTTTCAGAATAATCTTGCCGATAAAGGAGAAAAAGGAGGTTGCTTGAGCAAGGGAAAGATTCTGATCGTTGACGATGAAAAGCTGCTCCGATGGTCACTTGAGCAGAACTTCAAAAAGCAGGACTACACTGTAATTACAGCCTCTTCAGGCACAGAGGGACTGGACAAATATAAGGAAGAACTGCCTGACCTCACTCTGCTTGACATTCACCTGCCAGACATAACCGGACTTGAGGTTCTGGAAAAGATAAAAGAGATTGACCCCAATGCTATAGTCATCCTTATCACAGCCTACGGGGATGTTCAGACCGCTGTGAAGGCAATAAAGGCAGGCTCCTATGACTTTGTTGAAAAGCCCTTCAATATGGATAAGCTGAACATACTGGTTAGCAAGGCACTTGAGACGGTGTCACTTAAAAAGGAGGTGACCGAGCTAAAGAGCAAGCTTTCATCAGAGTACGGCTTTGATAGCATAATAGGTGAGTCGCCGGAGATGAAAAAGGTCTTTGATATGATTCAGAAGGTTGCTGCCTCTGATGCATCAACTGTTTTGATTCAGGGTGAGAGTGGAACAGGTAAGGACCTGGTGGCAAGGGTGATTCATTACCAGAGCAGAAGGGCAGATAAACCCTTTATGGAGGTTAACTGCACAGCCCTTCCAGAGTCATTGATTGAGAGTGAGCTATTCGGTTATGAAAAGGGTGCTTTTACCGATGCAAAGACCATGAAAAAGGGGCTCTTTGAGCTTGCCGATGGTGGAAGTATATTCCTTGACGAGATTGGTGACATGAAGTTAAGCACCCAGGCAAAGCTTTTGAAGGTGATTGAAGGTAAGACCTTTAAGAGAATCGGTGGCATTAAGGACATTGTGGTTGATGTGAGAATAATAGCTGCAACCAACAGAAACCTTCAGGAAGCTGTTAAGGAAGGCACCTTCAGGGAGGACCTGTTTTTTAGACTAAAGGTTATACCCATTTATCTACCACCTTTAAGGGAAAGGGGACAGGATATAATACTGCTTGCCAATTACTTTATTGACCGATTTAATAAGGAGTTCAGAAAGAATGTGAAGGGTCTTTCCAGGGAAGTGGAAAGGATATTCCTTGAGTATCACTGGCCTGGAAATGTAAGAGAACTCAAGAACGTCATTGAAAGAGTTATGATACTGGAAAATGCAGAGTATATAAAACCCGAGCATCTACCTGCTGAGTTTACCTCTGGAGAGTCGCTGAAGTTAAGAAGGATTGAGGCATTAAATATAGAGATACCTCCAGGTGGTATTGACATTGAGGATGTAGAGAAAGGCTTAATTGAAAAGGCCCTTGAGATAACCCAGGGTAATCAGACAAGGGCAGCAAAATTGCTTAATCTCTCAAGAGATGCACTGCGATACAGGATGCAGAAGTTCGGGCTCTTTGAGAAAAGGAGTTAAGGATATGAATATACTGGTAGTGGATGATGAACAGCTTGTAAGATGGTTTCTTGAGAGGGCCCTTAAAAGAAAAGGGCACATTGTAACTGTGGTATCAAGTGTGTCAAAGGCACTTGATATGATAGACAGGGAGAGGTTTGACCTTGTAATTACCGACTTAAGGATGCCCGAGGCAAATGGCACGATACTGATAGAGAAGCTCTGCGAGATGCCAACCCCACCTAAGATAATCGTATGTTCAGCCTATATCACCCCTGAACTTGATGCAGAGTATTATAAAAGGGGTATAGTTACACTAAAAAAACCCTTTAAGCTCAATGAGTTAGACAGTGCACTTGAGAGGGTTCAGATTTAGATTGACCCATTATTTGACATTATAACAACCTGATGGTTTAAACTATAACAGTCTGAAGGAGGAGTTTCCTCTGTTCAGACACAGGCGGATGCGTGGAAGAGGGGT
>CAZIIE010000060.1:0-8969 GCA_964539375.1 uncultured Nitrospirota bacterium
ACAGACACCCCTGGGAGCTGATACTGCCCCTATATCCAGGCATTGTGCTTGCCTCAGCTATTACTGAGTTAGAGCTAAGGAGTTTGATACTGCTTAACCTGCCCATAGCTCTAACAATGGTCGTAGGGGGGCTTTATTTTATAAGGAACATATCGGGTGTAGAAAGAAAATCGGTGATAAAGCACGACAGGGCTTATTATTACTTTTTCCCCCTTGCTCTACTTCTTTTTATGGTAATTGGATTGAATATGCCCATTGAATACGCCCTGGTGATTGTTGTGGCTGGTCTTTTACTTTATTACCGTTACCCCTTCAGGGATGTTTTAAGGGTGGTCAGGCATGGTCTTTCACCTGATATAGTTTTGCTGATAATAGGTGTCGTATGTTTTAAAGAGACTCTGGAGCAGACAGGAGCTGTAGGAAACATCAGTCATTTTCTCACAGTAAGAGCTGTTCCCTTACTACCGTTGTTTATCATCCTTCCCTTTATGGCAGGCCTTTTAACAGGGATAACAGTTGGTTTTGTAAGCAGCACCTTTCCCCTGCTTTTAAGCCTCACAGAACCACAGCCAGCTCTGTTTTCCCTTGCCTTTGTATCAGGCTATGCAGGGGTCCTTCTTTCCCCTGTTCATGTCTGCTTTATACTGACAAGGGAGTACTTCAGGGCAGACATGCTATCCTCCTACAAAAGGGTTACACCGGCTGTGGTGTTTATGCTAACTGTGTCTCTCATAGAGCAGGCTTTAATCATCTCACTTTAATGCATCCCTGCTTTCTGTTTCCTTTAAATATGTTTCTTTAAAAAGTAGTTTGGAGATGTTGCCTTTTTTAAAATTTTTATTCTAAAATACTGACTATAGTATAAATAAAAATATAATTAATAAAAAACTTAAAACCATAATTTTTTGAAAGGAGCAAGACAATGGGAATCAGCAGGCGTGAATTTATCAAGTATGCTGCACTTGGTCTTGCTGGTAGTGCAGCCCTGGGAACAGAGGTCTTTAAACCTCTGTCAGCGATGGGTCTTGATGGCGACCGTGCTGTGGTTGAGAATATTCCCACCGTCTGCGAGATGTGCTTCTGGATGTGCGGGGCTGTGGGAAGGGTTGTGAATGGAAGACTTGTAAAGCTTGAAGGTAATCCTATCCATCCAAAAAGCATGGGAAGACTCTGTGCGAGGGGAAATGCAGGGATGGGTCTTCTTTACGACCCTGACAGGCTGAAGGCACCCCTTATCAGGACAGGTGCTCGTGGAGAGAATAAGTACAAAAAGGCATCCTGGGATGAGGCCCTCAATTTTGTGGCTGACAGGATGACCAAGATCAAGGAAAAGTACGGTCCCGAGGCAATAGCCCTTTTTGCCCATGGTTCACCAGGAAGTTACTTTTTTGACCTTCTTCTGGCTATGGGTTCACCCAATATATGCTTTCCCTCCTTTGCCCAGTGTCTTGGCGCAAGGAATGTGGGTTATGAGCTGACCTTTGGTGAGGACCCTGGTTCTGGTCCTGAGAGGGTTGATATGGTGAACAGCAGGGTGATAGCCCTCTTTGCCACCCATCTTGGTGAAAATATGCACAACTCACAGGTTCAGGACTTCACCGAGGCGGTGGGAAGGGGTGCCAAACTCATTGTGGTTGACCCGAGATTTTCCACTGCAGCTGGAAAGGCTCACTACTGGCTTCAGATTAAACCAGGAACTGACCTTGCCCTTATGCTTGCCTGGCTTCATGTGCTCATCTATGAGGGCTGGTACGATGAGGATTATATAAAGAAATACACCGAGGGGTTTGAGGAGCTCAAGGAGGGGGTGAAGGATTACACACCCGCGTGGGCAGAGAAGGAGACAGATATTCCTGCAAGATTGATTGCAGAGACAGCAAGGGAGCTTGGCCGTTACAGACCCAATGTAGTTGTTCATCCAGGCAGACATTACTCCTGGCATGGAAATGATACCCAGAGGGCAAGGGCAAATGCACTTCTAAACGCTGTGCTTGGTACCTGGGGGGCAAAGGGTGGGATTTATCTGAAGCCCCATGCAAAGCTGCCATCCCTGAAAGGTAAACCCTTTCCAGAGCCTCAAAAGGATTCAGTGGCAATACCTGATAAGTATCCCTTTGCTGGTGGTGAAGGGCTCACCAATGAGGTAAGAAGGGTGACCATAACCGGAAAACCCTATCCTATAAAGGGCTGGATTGTGGTAGGAACAAACCTCGTTAAGACCCTTCCGAACCAGCGCGAGACCCTTCAGGCGATAAAGAACCTTGACCTTCTCGTAAGTGTTGATGTGATGCCAATGGACACCACCATGCTGGCTGATGTGATTTTGCCAGAGACCACATACCTTGAAAGGCATGATAACCTGATGAAGGTCTATGCAAAGTCTCTCGGGATTGCTCTCAGACAGCCTGTGGTAAAACCCCTATTTGAGGTTAAGCCTGCCTGGTGGATAGCCAGGGAGCTTGCAAAGAGGCTCGGCCTTGAGGACTACTTCCCCTATGAGCATCTTGAAGACAAACTGAGAGAGCAGGCTAAATTATGGAAGATAGACTATGAGACCCTAAAAAAGAAGGGCTATTATGTAGTGCCAAACTCATCTAAACCCTACTTTGGGCCTGACAATCCACCAAAATTCAAGACCGAGTCTGGAAAGATAAACCTCTATAGCAAAGAGCTTGAGGCCTACGGATTTGACCCCATACCGAAATACACAAGGGTTGAGCAGCCACCTGAGGGATATTTCAGGCTTCTTTACGGAAGGGTACCCATGCACACCTTCACAAGGAGCATAAATAACCGATGGCTTTCTGAACTGATGCCCGAAAATGTGGTCTGGATTAACACCGAGGTGGCAAAAAAACTAAACATAAAGACAGGTGACTATGTGGTTCTGGAAAATCAGGACGGAATAGTGAGCAATAAGGTGAAGGCAAAGGTGACCGAGAGGATTAGAAAGGACTGTGTCTTTCTTCCCCACGGCTTCGGACTTCGCTCAGAAAGACTCAGCAGGGCCTATCTAAAAGGTGCAGATGACCAGGGATTGATAACCAGATACAAGGTTGACCCCATCTCAGGTGTGACAGGCATGAGGGTCAACTTTGTAAAGATAGTGAAGGAGGCTTAAGGTATGCCAAAGTATGCAATGGTAATAGACCAGCGTCGGTGTATCGGATGTCTTGCCTGTATTGTTGCCTGTAAGAGGGAAAACGATGTCCCGGAGGAGCACTTTAGAACCCGTGTGGTAGAGCAGATAAACGGTAAGGCTCCTAAGTTGAGGATGGAGTTAAGGTCAGAGCTCTGTAACCACTGTGATAACCCACCCTGTGTTTATAACTGCCCTACCGGTGCTTCCTACAAGGACGAAGACGGAACCGTCCAGGTTAACCGTAAAAAGTGTGTGGGCTGTAAGGCCTGTGTGGCAGCCTGCCCCTATGATGCCCGTTACATACATCCCGAGCATGGCTATGCTGACAAGTGCACCTTCTGTCAGCACAGGATAAAGGTTGGCAAAGAGCCTGCCTGTGTCTCAACCTGTATAGGCAAGTCAAGGGTGTTTGGAAATCTTGAAGACCCCTACAGTAAGGTAAGCCAGTTGCTGAGAGAACACAACTACTGGGTGAGGCTGCCCGAGGCAGGCACAAAACCAAGGGTCTTTTACATCCGTAAACTTTCAAAGCCAGAATAAGGAGGTCTGAAATGGAACTAACCATATATGGAACCAATGCAATAACCTACCCCCATCTTCACATCTGGGACTGGAGGATTGCAAGTTATCTTTTTCTTGGTGGATTAACAGGTGGTGCTCTTGTGATGTCAGCCATAGCAAACCTGAGGAAGAAAAAGGATGAGCCTGAAGACAGGGCCTGCTGTGTGAAGGTCCCTCTTTTAGCACCCTTCATACTACTGCTTGGTATGTTTTTTATCTTTCTTGATGTGGAGAGAAAGCTGAACTCCTTCTGGTTTTATCTTTCCTTTCAGCCCCTTTCGCCAATGTCATGGGGTGCCTGGGGAGTGGGTGCAGTAATTCCCATTAGTTTTCTATATGGCCTGTCAACAGTTCCTGATGAATTGAAACATTGGCTTGTGTTTGGTTTTCTAAAAAAATGGTCAAAGAAATTAAATCCCTATATGAGAGAGCTGGCGGTTATAAACTTTATAATGGGTATATTTG
This sequence comes from uncultured Nitrospirota bacterium, assembly GCA_964539375.1. Taxonomy (GTDB): domain Bacteria; phylum Nitrospirota; class Thermodesulfovibrionia; order Thermodesulfovibrionales; family JdFR-85; genus JAADIE01. The sequence continues at coordinate 4,169 of CAZIIE010000060.1, forward strand.
TAGGTATTTACACAGGAGTGCTTCTAAGCTCTTTTGTGGCAAGACCTCTCTGGAACTCTGCATTGCTCCCTATCCTGTTTCTGAACTCAGCCCTTTCAACTGGAGCTGCCCTTGTTATAATAATGGCAAGAAAGAACCAGGTAAAGCTCTTTTTTACAAAGGTTGACATCTGGCTCATCTTTTCAGAGATTACTATAATTGCGCTTTTCTTTTACGGTCATTACACCTCAACAGCATCTCACAGGGAGTCAATCATGCCCTTTTTCACCTTCTCCCACGAATTCTTTCCCTACTGGATAAGCATACTCCTTCTCAGCATAATCTTTCCCCTTGCCATTGTGCTCAAGTTCCTTGAGGTAAAGGGTGAGCATTCCGAGACTCTCACACCCTTTGAGAAGTTCAGGATGAACCTAAGTGCAGCCCTTGTGTTAATTGGTGGTTTGATTATCAGAATGGCCCTTGTTTATGCAGGACAGCTGATTAAGATGACCGATACGGTTGCAAAGTTTTAATTGAATAAAAGAGGGTTCAGGGGTGTATCCCCTGAACCCTTTAATTTAGGTTAAATTGACAGTAGCCTACTGGCCTGCCAGATTGAAAGCCTCATGAAGTGCCCTTACGGCAAGCTCTGTGTACTTATTATCTATCACACAGGAGACCTTTATCTCTGAGGTGCTTATCATCATTATATTAATGCCATGGGCAGCAAGGGTCTCAAACATCTTGGCAGCCACCCCTGAGTGGGTTTTCATGCCCACACCAACAATAGACACCTTGGCTATATTTTCATCAGCTATCACCCCTCCTGCCTCAAGCTCATCTGATACCCTACGGGCTATCTCCATTGCCCTGTCCTTGTCTGTCTTTGGCACAGTGAAGGAGATATCGGTTGATTTACCATCGCTGCTTACATTCTGGACAATCATATCAACCACAATGTTTGCATCAGCAATCTGCTTGAAAAGCCTTGCTGCAATGCCTGGTCTGTCAGGGACCTTCAGTATGGTAAGCTTTACCTGATTTTTATCATAGGCAACACCTGATACCATTACCTTTTCCATCTCTTTATCCTCCTTACAGACATAGGTGCCTGGATTGTAGTTAAAGCTTGACCTGACCACAAGGGGCACATTGTATTTCATGGCAAACTCCACAGACCTTGTCTGAAGAACCTTTGCACCCGAGCTTGCAAGCTCTAACATCTCCTCGTAGGATATCCTCTCAAGCTTCCTTGCCTCTGGCACGATGTTTGGGTCTGTGGTGTAAACGCCTTCCACATCGGTATAAATCTCGCAGAGGTCTGCACCGAGTGCCCAGGCAATAGCCACAGCCGTGAGGTCAGAGCCTCCCCTTCCAAGGGTGGTTACATCCTCTCCTTCCTCAGTAACACCCTGAAAGCCAGCTACTACCACAACATAGCCCTCCTCAAGGGCCTTTATTGCCCTTTTGCCAGAGATCCTTTCAATCTTTGCCTTGGTGTGGACAGAGTCAGTGATTATGCCCATCTGTCTTCCTGTGAGTGCTATAGCCTTCTGTCCGAGTGCCTCAATTGCCATTGCGGTTAAGGCACTGGTGACCCTCTCACCAGAGGAAAGCAGAAGGTCCATTTCCCTTTCACCAGGCGAGGGGTTAACCTGATGGGCAAGCTCAATTAGTTTATCTGTCTCGCCAGCCATCGCAGAGACCACCACAACCACCTGATTGCCTTCCCTGACGGTTTTGACAACCCTGTCAGCAACAGCCTTGATTCTGTCAATATCGGCTACACTTGTTCCACCATATTTCTGAACAATCAACATCGGAGCAGACCTCCAGGATTAGATTTTGATTTTGAAGACTGTTATAAGGAATTTCTCAAATCCTCTGATTTTTGCACTTTAGCCTGTTTATTCCTGCCCCTTGCCTTTTATCAGAAGGTCAAGAAGCTCGTGGCCCTTCTTTATTTCAAGGATATCATCTCTTTTCATAATATCCTCATCGTAATGCACATCGGGGTTATTCATCTCGTTGGTGCTGTCGTATATCACAAAGGGAACAGGCTCTGGTGCATGGGTTCTTATCTCAATCGGGGTAGGGTGGTCAGGCATGAGCAGTATCCTGTACTCATTAAAGGCTGAAGCACCCCTCAGGACAGTGCCAACTACAAGGGCATCAAAGTCTTCAATTGCCTTTATCTTGTCTTTGTAGTTTCCACTGTGACCTGCCTCATCAGGTGCCTCCACATGGATATACACAAAGTCATGCCTTTCCAGTGCCTTCAGCGAATACTCGGCCTTACCCATGTAATTAGTATCAAGATAACCTGTAACACCAGGGACATTGAGTATCTCAAGTCCAGCATATTTCCCGAGACCTTTGGTGAGGTCAACCGCACTCACCAGTGCCCCTGTGATACCATATCTTTCCTGAAGGGTTGGAAGGCTAAGCCTCTTACCCTGACCCCAGAGCCAGATACTGTTTGCAATGGCCTTTCCCTCCGATGCCCGCTTCTTGTTGATATCGTGTCCCTCCAGTATCTCAACAGAGCGTTCCATCAGAGACCTCAGGAAGGTGTCACCCCTTCCAATAGGAAGGTACTCGGTTATCTCTTTGCCGATTATATCGTGGGGTGGCACACATTCCACCTCATACTCTCCACCATGCCATACCATCAGGTGTCTGTAGCTGATGCCTGGGTAAAACCTTATCTCGTCGCTGGCAAGCTCTCTGTTAAGTGTGGCAATGAGTTCGGCTGCCTCTTCAGTGCTTATATGGCCTGCACTGTAGTCTTCCATAACCGCCCTGTTACTGGTTCTGTCGTATTTAAGATAGACCAGATTGCACCTGAAGGCAACATCATTTTCATCAAGCTCCACCCCCATACTGGCTGCCTCAAGGGGAGCCCTTCCAGAGTAATACCTTTTGGGGTCATAACCAAGGATACTCATGTTTGCCACATCCGAACCAGGGGGAAACCCCTCTGGCACTGTGTGGGCCTTGCCAAGGATACCCTTCTGGGCAATCCAGTCCATATTTGGGGTAAAGGCAGCCTGAAGGGGTGTTTTGCCACCCAGGGCCTCAATTGGTCTGTCCGTCATTCCATCGCCTATGATTACAATGTACTTCATCTCTATCTAAAATTCTAACACCCCATTCAGTACCTCTTCAACCGACTCAATGGTTGGTCGGGCCTTCAGGGGCTCGGTTACCACCTTGAAGACATTGTCAGGGTCCTTAAGGCCATTTCCTGTAAGGGTGCATACAACGGTCTCTCCTCCTTTAAAATACCCCTCTTTAAAAAGCTTGATCACACCTGCAAGGGATGCTGCAGAGGCAGGCTCACAGAATATCCCCTCTGTAGAGGCAATCAGTCTGTAAGCCTCAAGGATTTCATCATCGGTGACAGCATCAATCCTTCCACCTGATTCATCTCTTGCCCTTTCAGCCTTTTTCCAGCTTGCAGGGTTACCAATCCTTATGGCAGTGGCAATGGTTTCAGGTTTTTCCACCACCCTGCCAAGCACAATTGGTGCTGCACCGGCGGCCTGAAAACCGAGCATGCGTGGCAGGGAGCTTATCCTGCCTGCCCTGTAGTACTCATTGTATCCCTGCCAGTAGGCACTGATATTTCCAGCATTTCCAACCGGAAGGGCATGGTATTCTGGGGCAGAACCAAGCTGGTCACAGACCTCAAAGGCTGCGCTCTTTTGGCCTTCAAGCCTGTAGGGGTTGATTGAGTTAACCAGGGTTATGGGGTACTTTTCCACCATCTCCCTCACAATCTTGAGGGCCTGGTCAAAGTTGCCCTCCACCTGAATTACCACAGCACCGTGTATAAGGGCCTGAACAAGCTTACCAAGGGCAATCTTCCCTTCAGGTATAAGCACTATTGCCTTGATACCAGCCCTGGCTGCATAGGCTGCTGCAGAGGCAGAGGTGTTACCAGTTGAGGCACATATCACCGCCTTTGAGCCTTCCTCAACAGCCTTGGAGATGGCAAGGGTCATGCCCCTGTCTTTAAAGGAACCTGTTGGGTTAGCGCCATCAAACTTAAAATAGAGATTAAGATTAAGACCGAGCTTTTTCTGAAGATTTACTGCATTAATCAGGGGGGTGTTACCTTCATAAAGGGTAATGATCGGGGTTTTTTCTGTGATGGGAAGAAACTCTCTGTACTCATTAAGGATACCTCTCCATCGGTGAGGCATTCGGTCGTCCTCAGCCGACTGGGCTGACATTTGGGGCTCACTCTGTGTCATCATCCAGTTTCCTCCTTAAAAGCTATTCAATAAAGTCTCCTTCAACGTGCTCCACCTGAACACCCTGCTGGCGGAGTGATTCAATGCCCTCTTCAAGGTTCTTTTCATCTCCTTCAAGCTCAAGAATCATTTCGCCAACGGTCTCGGTGACACGAGCACGCCGTATGTTTGGCATCACATCATACTTTTTTGCCATGGTAAAAAGCACAGGCTCCTTTATCAGGTGCTGTGGAAAGGTTAATTTAACTCTTACCTTCATTAAATCCCCCTTCCTCCTGCAATGGCAGGAACTATGGAGACCTCGTCTCCGTCCTTTACCTCGGTATTTTCAGCATCAAGAAAACGGATGTCCTCCTCGTTAACATAGATGTTGACAAAGCGTCTGACCTTACCATTTTCGGATATACGCTCTGCAAGGCCTGGATACTGTGCATCAAGCTCATTGATGAGGTCTATAATCTTTCCAGGCTTGCCCTCTACTTCGGCCTTGCCTCCTGTTAACCTCTGCAGTGGTGTTGGAATCAATACCTTTACTGCCATTTGTTACCCCCTTTCGTCAGTTA
>CAZIIE010000061.1:0-8957 GCA_964539375.1 uncultured Nitrospirota bacterium
GGTAAAGAAGATGTTTTCCCACAAGGGGCACGGTGCCAGCCATGGATGTGCCCACCTCAGTTGCCCAGTAGGCCTTCTGGTCCCAGGGTAGAAGATACCCTGTAAAACCTGAGAAAAAGGCAACCACCAGGGTAAGAGAGCCTGCCACCCAGTTTAACTCCCTTGGTGCTCGGTAGGCTTTGTGCACAATAACCCTGAGGGTATGGAGAATAATGAAGACTATTAGCAGGTTTGCTGACCATTTGTGCATGCTTCTTATAAACCTGCCAAGCCTCACCTCACGGGTTATTCTTAAAACGCTCTGGTAGGCCTCCTTTTCTGATGGGACATAGTAGACCGAAAGCAATAGACCAGTAAGAAGCAGTATGATTATAAGAGTGAAGGCAACGCCACCGAGGCAGTATAGATAATTTACCCCTTCAGGAAGGGGTCTTTGAAGAAACCTTCTGTGGGGTGCTTTAATGCCGAATCGGTCATCTATCCAGTCAAAGATCCTTCCCATCTTCAGACCTTTATGCCAATCTTGAGTTTACCTTCCTGTATCTTCATGGGCAGTCTTGTAAGGGGCCTTGGTGGGGGACCACCAAGCACCAGCCCCTGTATATCATAACGACCACCATGGCAGGGACATAGAAACTCTCCCTTTTTCCTGTGCCAGGTTACCATACAGCCAAGATGGGTGCAGACAGGGGAAAGGACATACAAACTGCCCCTGTGATTAACAATAAAGGCCCTTGTAGTTACGGTGTGTTCTCCTCTTTTATAGGTGTAATAAACTGTTTTAACTCCCCTTCTTGGTATGTCCTCTTCATCAATGACAGGTATATAGATTGTTTTCCTTTTTCTTATCTTAGCTGGATAGCTATAAAGCAGACCAATAAGTCCTGCCACAGAGGACAGGAGCAGAAAAAATAACTTAATCAGAGCCGAAAGAAAGGTTCTCCTGTTCACAGTGGCTATTCAGAATTGAGAAGCTCCTTTAACTCCTTTCCAGGTTTAAAATAGATAACACTCTTTTCTGGAACCTGCACAGACTGGCCTGTTTTAGGATTTCTTGCCTGACGGGCCTGACGTTTTTTGAGTCTAAAGTTTCCAAATCCCCTTAGTTCAACCTTTTCTCCTCTTGAAAGGGCATCCTTGATTACATCAAAAAAGGTCTCCACAATAATCTCGGTCTGCTTCAGTGTATAGCCCTCAATCTGTTCTGCAACCTTTTCAATAAGCTCTGACCTGGTCATTTAAACCTCCTACAGTTAAAGATAAATTCTAATTCCTAAATCCTAAACTCTAAATGAATTCTAATCCCCAATCTTCCAAACCTTCAAGCAACGCAATCAACGCAACAAACAAAACCAACGCGATAAACGCTATCAACGCAAACAACGCAATTAACGCAAAGAACTCTATTAACTCAAAAAACGCAATAAACGCCTTCAGCCTTTCACCAATACACCACTACACCAACTAATACATCATATACTTAACCTCTATCCATTTTATACCCTGTTTAAGGCCCTTAAATATGCCCTTTGCCTGCTCGCCTGAAAGGAGGCTGAAAAGGGAAAAGGGCTCCTTTCGGGTCACCACCTTTGGTTTTCCCTTAATCCCGCCAAGTTTGCCTGCAAGGGCGATGGCATCCTTGAAATTACCAATATCGTCAATCAACCCCAGAGACTTTGCCTGCTCTCCAGTGAAAATTCTCCCATCGGCAAGCTCTTTAACCCTTTCAATGCTTAGCTTACGTCCCTCTGCCACTGCCTGAATGAACTGGCCATGCACATTGTCAAGGACACCCTGAAGTATCTTTCGTTCCTCTTTTCCAATGCCCCTGAAGCTTGAGGCAAGGTCCTTGTGCCTGCCGCTTTTTATCACTTCGGTTTTTACGCCGATTTTGTCCATAAGCCCTTTAAGATTGGGTATCTCCATTATAACACCAATTGAGCCTGTGATGGTGCCAGGGTTGGCAAGAATCTTCGTTGCCGATGCTGATATGTAGTAACCACCTGATGCTGCCACCGAGCCCATTGAGACCACAACAGGCTTTTTACTGGCTGTCTTTTTTACCTCTTCGTAAATCTCCTGCGAGGGGGCAACTGCACCGCCAGGGCTGTCAACCCTCAAAACAATGGCCTTTACCGAGCTGTCTTCCCTGTATTGCTCAAGCTGGTCAAGGATATCCTGGGAGGATAGGATTGGCCCCTGCACCTTTACAACAGCCACCTTTTCGCCAATACCACCCTCCCTGCCTATCAGGCTTACAACCAGACCAAACAGGATAAGCAAAAAAAAGACAATGAGCAAGCCAAAACAGGCCTTTTTCATTCTTCCTGGTCTTCCTCTTCAGGTACATACTTAAGGTTTTTAAGGCTTAACCCCACCTTTCTGCCTTCGGTGTCAATCTTTATAATCCTTGCCACAATCTCATCGCCTTCCCTGTAAGCCTCTTCAGGCTTTTTCCCCTGAGGGGTTTCAATCTCCGATGTATAGATAAGCCCCTCAACAAGACCCTCAATGTCCACAAAGATGCCATATTCGGTGTGCCTGAGAACCTTGCACCTGACCTCGTCACCAAGTTGAAGTTTTGAGGGGATCTCCTCAAGCCATGGGTCAGGTGTGAGCTGTTTCAGCCCCAGCGACATCTTTTCCTTTTCTGGCTCAAGGGCAAGCACCACCGCCTCAATCTTTTCGCCCTTTCTCAGCACCTCCGAGGGGTGTTTGATATGCCTTGTCCATGAAAGGTCTGAAATGTGTAACAGGGCATCAACCCCTTCAGGTAGCTCTATGAAGGCACCAAACTCAGTGAGGCTCCTCACCCTGCCAGTAACCCTGTCGCCTACCTTGTATTTCTTAGCAATAACATCCCAGGGTTTTGGTTTGAGCTGCTTGAGTCCAAGGGATATCCTTTTTTTCTGAGTATCCACCTCAAGCACCTTTGCATCAACATAATCACCTATCTCCACATAGTAGGAGGGGTGTTTCTTACGACGAGACCAGTCCATCTCTGATACATGGATTAGCCCTTCAACACCCTCTTCAAGCTCAACAAAGGCACCGTAATCGGTAAGGCTTACCACCTTGCCACTGACTATCCTGCCCACAGGATAGCGTTCCTCAACCGTAAGCCAGGGGTCCTGTCTCTTTTGTTTGTATCCCAGTGTCACCTTTTCGTTTTCTGCATCAAAATCAAGAACCAGAACCTCTACCTCCTGACCAACTCTGAACACATCAGAGGGATGTTTTATCCTTCCCCAGGAGATATCAGAGATGTGAAGAAGCCCATCAATACCACCAAGGTCAATAAACACACCATAGTCAGTTATGTTTTTCACAACACCCCTCATCAGGGCACCAGGTTTCAGCACCTCAAGGGTCTTTTTCTTAAGCCGCTCTCTTTCCTCCTGTATAACCTCTCTGCGTGAGACAATAACATTGGTCAGTTTGTTGTTATACTTCAGAACCTTTACAAGGACGGTCTGGCCGAGTATCTCCTCAGGGTTCCTGAGGGGTTTCAGGTCTGCCTGCGAGCCTGGCATAAAGGCCCTCACACCCTGTATATCAACCCTGTATCCACCCTTTATATGCTCCACCACCTTTGCCTCAACAGGCTGGTTGTTCTTTTCTGCTTCCTGAATCATCTGAAGTGTCCTGAGCCTCTTTGCCTTCTCTACCGAAAGGGATACAAGACCGTCAGAGTCAAGCCTTGAAAGAAAGACCTCTATCTCGTCACCCTCCTTGAGGGTAGAACGCTCCTGCTCTGTAAACTCCTCAATGGGTATGAACCCCTCTGACTTGTAGCCTATGTCCACTACAACAGAGTCAGACCTGAGGGCTACAATTTTCCCTTTTACTATGCTACCCTCCTGGATTTCCGGGATTGTCTCCGAGATTAGTTCCTGCAGTTGCTGATCCTGTGTTTCCATTAGCAATTTGACCTCCTTAAACTATTTAAATTCTAAATCATAAATCCTAATTTCTAAACAAATTCCAAATATCAATTTTCCAAATAACCTAATTTAAATTATTAGGTTGTTAAGTTGGTTTTTGATATTCATAACTTATTTTATAACCAATACCCTATTGCCTATAGCCTATCGCCTTAAGCCTTTAGCTTATCTAACCACTATACAAAATCTTTTAGAATTTAGTGCTTAGTATTTAGGATTTCTAATCTTTTTATTACCTCCTCTATTATCCAGTCAGGTGTTGAGGCTCCTGCGGTTATTCCAACGGTATTGACTTCAGAGAACCATTCTTCCTTTAACTCCTCAGCAGACTCTATGTGATAGGTCTTTACCCCAATTTGCTCACACCTCTTTGCAAGCTGCTTTGTATTAGCACTGTTACGACCTCCAAGCACCAGCATTACATCCACTTCCCTTGCAAGGGCCTCTGTTTCCTTCAGGCGATTGGCCGTAGAATTACATATAGTATTATAAACTTTTAATTCCCCTGTTGTCTTTATTATTTCTGAAAGAAGCCTCTGGAGGGCCTCAATGGGCTGGGTGGTCTGAACAACCACCCCTACCTTCCTTTTTAATCTCGGCAGTTCCTCTGGAGAGTTAACAACCACCGCATCCTCTCCAGCATAGCTTTTTATACCCACCACCTCAGGGTGGTTTTCATCTCCCAGTATGACTATCTGGTAGCCCTCCTCTTTCAGGAGTTTAGCATATTCCTGGGCCTTTTTTACAAAGGGGCAGGTAGCATCAATTAGATTGATGTTTCGCCTGCTCAGCTCTTCATAGAGATTTTTGGGTATGCCATGGGTTCTTATAAGGAGGCAGTCTAAGTCATCCTCAATACTGTCCACCCATCCTATCCCCTCTTTCTTCAGCCTGTCAACCACCTGGGGATTGTGAATGATGGGGCCAAAGGTGCACACCCTGCCCTTCCTTTCAGAGGCAGCCCTGAAGGCCATATCAACCGCCCTCTTTACTCCAAAGCAGAAACCAGCGCTTTTAACCACCCTTATCTGCATTGGCCAGCTCCCTTATTCTGTTCATAATTTCGTTGGTTACCCTCCTCTGAAAGTCCTTTGACTCCTCAGAGCTTTCAATCCTGAGAGGGGTGCCAAACCTGATTCTTACCTTTGCAGGTCTTATAAACCTTGCACCAACAGGCAGAGCCCTGTCGGTACCCTCAATGTAGGCAGGCACCACAGGCGAACGGCTTAATGCTGCAAGCATGCCCACACCCCTTCTGCCCTCGGCTATCTCAGCGCTTCTTCTTCTACCGCCTTCAGGAAATATCACCAGGAGTTTGCCCTCTTTTAAAGCCTGAACCGCTGTTTTTATAGTAGATGGTTTTGCTCTGTCTCTGTCAACGGGAATGGAAAACATCCTGACAAACCAGCTTATCAGAGGGTTTTTAAAAAGGGAGGACTTAGCCATGTAGGTTGCCCTTCTCTTTATGGCTATTCCAATCAGGGGAGGGTCAAGATAGCTGAGGTGATTTGCTGCAATAATCACTCCACCCTCTTCGGGTATGGACTCATAGCCTTCTGTCTCAAATCTGAAGAATATTTTGTAGAATATATAGAATATGAACTTGAATATATAGTAGCAGTATCTGTCCATTGTCTTAAGCAGAGACCCCGCATTTTTCAGTTATGTAACGGTACAGGAGCTCTATCGTATCCTCAAGGCTAAGCTCCGAGGTGTCCACATACAGGGCATCATCGGCTTTTTTTAGCGGTGAGACATCACGGCTTGAGTCCCTTCTGTCTCGTTCAACCACATCCTTAAAAGCCTCCTCCTCGGTTATTTCCTTACCCATTGCCCTCAACTGGAGAAACCTCCTCCTTGCCCTTTCCTTAACCGATGCATCAAGGAAGAACTTGCAGTCTGCCTCAGGAAAGACCACTGTTCCCATATCTCTGCCCTCTGCCACGGTGTTATGCCTTTCAGGAAAGCTCCGTTGAAGGCCAAGGAGAAACTCCCTTACCACAGGGCGAGCTGAAAACACAGAGGAGTAATGGCCTATCTCAGGGGTGCGGATGGCCTCGGAAACATCCTTGCCATTCAGAAATACCCTGCCTCCGTTAAAGAAAATATCTGCCCCTGAAAGTTCAGCCCTGAGTCTCTGGTCATCTATGGTCTCGTCAAAGCCCCTGTTTCTTAAATAAAGGGCAGCGGCCCTGTACAGGGCACCTGTGTCAAGGTATTGAAAGCCAAGTCTTCGGGCAAGCTCCTTTGCAACCGTGCTTTTTCCAGCTCCTGAGGGTCCGTCAATGGTAATTATCCTTTTCACAACAGACTATTATACCAATACTCCTCATGCATCATCCATACCAAGGGGGTCATCCACCTCGGGCTCAAGCCCTGCAGCCCTTAACTGCTCCTTGAGGTTTCTTATAACCTCCTTGAGTTCAGCCATTCTCACCTCTCTTCCAGCCATGAGGTTTACAGCCTTCTGAAGCTGTTCGGTTCGCTCCCTCACCATTAACTCAAGATTCTGACTGTGCTGTTTTAGTTCTTCAATGAGCTTGATATTCTGAAGCGAAACCGACAACCCTGCACCGAGGGCCTCAAAAAAGTCTCTTTCCTCGGCAAAGTCCCTTGTCTCCTTCCAGGCAATGCCTATAAGACCAATCAGGTTTTCTTCAACAAAAAGGGGAATGGCCACAAAGGATTTTATGCCTGCCCTCTTACATTCATCAAGGCTACATCGGTAATCGGTAAGAATGTTGGAGGAAAGCACCATCTCCTTTTTCTCTGCTGCAAGCCCACAGAGGCAAACTCCTATCTTCTTTTTCTCCTTTGCCCACTCATCTACACCAGTGTAGGCCCTGTGAAGGGTTAGTTGATCTCCCTTTATCTCATAAAACATGAAGGCATCAACCTGCAGATACTCTCTGAGTGCTGCTTCTATCCTGTCAAGGGCCTTTTCAAGGTCTGCCTCCCTCTGGCTCTGGGTCACAATTGAGTGAATTATCTCTAACTGTCTTGTCCTCCTTTTAAGTCTATCCAGAAGGGAATACCTTTCCGAAAGGTCTCTAACCACACTGAGATGAAACCTCCTGTCACCAATGTTTATTGCCTTTGACAGAAATTCAATCGGTAGTCTTGAACCATCAGGCTTCATTATCTCAAGCTCCGATGACCCTCCATAGCCCCTCTGGCGTATTTCGTGAAACTTTTTCTCAGCCTCCTTGCGCTTTTCCGGTGGCCTCAACTGCCAGACGGTCATCTTTCTGAGTATCTCAAGGGGTCTTTCAGTCATGGCTTCAAAGGCAGGATTACAGTCAACAATATGGCCTGTTTCAGCATCAACAAGGACGATACCGTCGCGGCTTTCCTGAAATATCTGCCTGAAGCGCTCCTCGCTTTCCCTTAACTGTCTGGTCTTTTCAAGAACCTTTTCCTCCAGAGATAGATTCAGCCTTCTTAGCTCATCGAGGAGGCTCAGGGTCTCAAGCTTCATGTCTGCAAGGGTTGTGATCCTGTGAAGCAGGTCAGATATATTTTCAATGTACTCGGCCCTGAAACGGTAGTTTACAAAGAGAAAAAATCGCCTCTCTCCCTGGTCCCTCTCCTTAAGGGGCAGTAGCAGTGCAGACTGAGCCCTTTTACCCTTGACTTTTTCGGGTAAGTAGGAAGGGATTGGAGCGTTTTCAAAGCTGATAAAACCAGAGTTAATACTCTCTATATCATAACACTGCTTCTTTAGGGAGCATTCCAGGTCTTCACAGTAGTCATCCACCACAGAGAGACAGCCCTCTTTAAGGCTTAAAAGGCTTGCATAGCCGAGTTCCTTCAGGAGGCAGACGCTTTCAAGCACAGAGGAAAAAACCTCTTCAGGGGTTTTTGCCAGGCTAATCTTTTCAGAGATTATGCCAAGCAGTGCGATATCCTCGGCTTTTTCTGAAAGGAGTTCGTTCTCCTCCCTCAGGGAGTCCCTTTCCTGCTTTAGTGTCTCTATCTCCCTTTTAAGTCTTTCTATCTCATTCATTGCTCTTTTTCAGTATGAAATCCTTTATGGTGCTTGCAAGCTCAAGGGGCTCATCTATCTGGACAAAATGGCCTGCATGTTTGAATAATCTGAAGACCGAGCCCTTGATGTCCTCCTTAAGTCTCTCAGAAATCCTCGGGCTTAGATAGACATCTCTGTCACCCCTGATGATTAGAACGGGTATCTCCAGGTCTTTTAGCTTTTCTTCAATCTCAAGAAGGTCCCTGTTGTTAAGACACTTTGCAAGGTGAAGAAAGCCCTGCCTTCCCTCCTTTGTCCTCAGGGGTCGGAGGAACTGCTCCATTAGCTCGTCGGTGAGTCTTTCCTTATGATAGATTGCCCTTTTTATAACAGCCCTGAACAGCCCGAGGTCCATAACCGCCATAGCCATCTGCCTGAAGAAGGGTATCCGAAGGCTTTTTATAGGCTGAACAGGCCAGTAATCATATCCTACCGTGTTTATCAGGGTGAGTGTTTTAAGCCTTTCAGGGTACTTTACTGAAAGAACCTGTCCAATCCCTCCACCAATGTCATGACAGACAAGGTGAACCCTGTCAAGACCCAGTGCCTCTAAAAAGTCCTTTATCAGTTCTGCCTGTGCCTTCAGGGAGTAGTCGGTGTTTGTTGGCTTGTCAGAGTCACCGCAGCCAAGCAGGTCTATGGCAATTACATCAAAGCTCCCCTGAAGATGGGGGATAACATCCTGCCAGATAAAGGAATAGGTTGTGATGCCGTGGATTAAAAGCAGGGGTTCGCCCTTTCCCCTGCGGAGATAGGCCAGGTTAAAGCCTCTTACATTGAGTTTTTGTTTATCCCCTTGAGACATTTAAGAACCTCTTAATTATTATAAAACTATTCAGGGTGAAAGGGTTAAAAATTTTTCTTGACGAAGACCCATTCAATTTATTATTATTAATGCCTTAACGAGACAGTTGTCTCCTTTATCCCAGAACAGAAGGGGGGTTGTGGATTGCATGCTTTAGGTAAACATTTATTGGTTGAGCTTA
>CAZIIE010000062.1:0-2590 GCA_964539375.1 uncultured Nitrospirota bacterium
ATATGGTTTGTCTCGGAAGCTCAAAGGCCAGAGTGCTTACAACATTGCCAAAGGAGCTGGAGATACTTTAATTGCGTTTATTGCGTTCTTTGAGTTGATTGCGTTTATAGCGTTGATAGCGTTTATTGGGTTAATAGTGTTGGTAGCGTTGATTGGGGTTTGGGTGGGGTGTTTTTGTTACTCCCTACTCCCTACACGCTACCCCCTATACCCTATAATGTTTCGGGTTTAGAATTTATATAACTCTGGAGGTTAAGGTTATGATATCAACAAATGATTTCAGAAGGGGCACCAAGATTGAATACAGGGGTGAACCCTATATTGTTCTTGATTTCCAGCATGTTAAGATGGGCAGAGGAGGTGCCTTTGTAAGGGCAAAACTCAAGGGGCTTAAGTCAGGAAAGATAATTGAAGAGACCTTCAATGCAGGTGATAAGGTGCCAAAGGCAGACCTTGAGGAAAAGGAGATGCAGTATCTTTACAATCAGGATAACCTCTATTACTTTATGGACAACGAGACCTATGAACAGCTTCCCCTTACTGAGGAGCAGCTTGGTGATGCAAGGCTTTATCTGAAGGAAAACATGAATGTCTATATACTCTATTACAAGCAGGAGCCAATAACTGTTGAGCTGCCAAACTTTGTTGAGCTACAGGTAATCGAGACCGAGCCTGGTGTAAAGGGTGATACCGCCTCTGGAGGAAGCAAACCTGCCAAACTGGAGACAGGCGCCACAGTGAAGGTTCCCCTTCACATTAACGAAGGGGACATAATAAAGGTTGACACAAGAACAGGTGAGTACATAGAAAGGGTAAAGTAGATATGAACTTAGAAGAAATAAAGGCAATAATTGACCTTTTAAGGGGAACCGACATCTCCGAGATATCAATAGAAAAGGAAGGGGTAAAGATAAGCCTTAAGCGGGGCTATCCAGGTGGATACGAGATTGTGGAAAAGAGAGAGCCCCATGCTGAGCAGTCAGAGCAGATAAAGCAGGTGGAAGAGACCACCCATCTTCACACCATTACCTCTCCAATTGTAGGCACCTTTTACAGGGCTGCCTCACCCGATTCAGAGCCCTTTGTAGAGGTAGGCACAAAGGTGAAAAAGGGACAGCCTCTATGCATAATAGAGGCAATGAAGCTGATGAATGAGATTGAGAGCGATGTGGATGGTGTGGTTGTAAAGATACTTGTTGAAAACGGTCAGCCCGTAGAATACGGCGAACCCCTATTTCTCATTGAGCCATTATGAAGCTTTTCCGCAAGGTCTTAATCGCCAACCGTGGTGAGATTGCAGTAAGGATAATCAGGGCCTGTCATGAGCTTGGTATAAAGACCGTTGCAGTTTATTCGGACATTGACAGGGATTCCATCCATGTCAGGCTTGCTGATGAGGCAGTCTGCATAGGGCCGGCCAGTGCCCAGCAGAGCTATCTTCACATACCTGCCATCATAAGTGCTGCAGAGATAACCGATGCAGAGGCAATCCATCCTGGTTATGGTTTTCTTTCTGAAAACTCCCAGTTTGCCGAGGCATGCACAAGGTCAGGGATAGTTTTTATTGGTCCAAGACCTGAAAACATACGCCTCGGTGGAGACAAAGCAAGGGCAAGAAAGATACTTAAGAAAAAGGGTGTCCCTGTAGTGCCTGGAAGTGACGGTGCGGTCAGGGACATTAACGAGGCAAGAAAGGTGATAAAGAAGATAGGTTATCCTGTGATTATAAAGGCCTCGGCAGGTGGTGGTGGAAGGGGAATGAGGATTGTTGAGAGGGATGACGAGCTTGAACGCGCCTTCAATACCGCTCAAAAGGAGGCAATGGCAGCCTTTGGAAGGGAGGATGTGTATATTGAGAAATACATCACAGAGATGCGCCATATTGAGGTGCAGATACTGGCTGACCACACTGGCCATGTAATACACCTTGGTGAGAGGGACTGCTCCATCCAGAGAAGACACCAGAAGCTGATAGAAGAGGCTCCGGCACCAGGCCTGTCACCAAGGCTCAGAAAAAAGATAGGTGATTATGCTGTTAAGGCAGCAAAGGCACTCCGATACCGAAATGTGGGAACCATTGAGTTCATTGTTGACAATGACAACAATGTTTACTTTATGGAAATAAACACAAGGGTTCAGGTTGAGCATCCTGTTACAGAGGCAATCACTGGTATTGACATCATCAAGGAACAGCTAAAGCTTGCCTCTGGCAATGAGCTCCAGTTCAAGCAAAGCGATATCAAATTCAATGGCCATGCCATTGAGTGTAGAATAAACGCTGAAGACCCCGATAGCTTTATACCCTCACCAGGCAGGATTGATTTCCTTTATATCCCTGGTGGCCCTGGCATAAGAGTTGATACAGCGGCCTACTGTGGCTGGACCGTGCCAAGCCATTATGACTCCCTTATTGCAAAACTTATCGCCCGAGCACCTACAAGGGATGAGGCAATTATCCGTCTTAAAAGGGCTCTTGATGAGTTTATTATAGAGGGGATTAAGACCACTCTGCCCTTTCACAGAAGAGTTGTTCGTTCAGAAAAGTTCAAAAGCGGCAAGTTTACAACCCGTTTTCTTGAAGATTTTTAAA
>CAZIIE010000062.1:2690-8677 GCA_964539375.1 uncultured Nitrospirota bacterium
TTAAAGAGGAATACCCGGTAATACCTCCAACGAGGGCTGACGACCTGCACAATCTTGAGGTGGCCGAAAGTGCTGACCTTGTACTCTTTATGGCAGGCAATCAGTTCATGGTCATGGATGAGCTTATCAGCGCCTTTCAGAAAAGGCATCCAGAGGTCAAGAAGATATTCTATGAGACCCTCCCGCCTGGGCTTGAGTTTGAACAGATTAAGGCAGGCGGAGCCCTTTTCAGAGACAGGAAAATAACTGGAAGGCCTGATATTTACACCTCTGTTACTGAAGAGGCGATGAAGGAGCTAAAGACCCTTGGTTTGATAAAAAACTACCACCCCTATCTTCACAACCGCATAGTGCTGATAACCCAGAAGGGTAATCCAAAGGGGATAAAATCGGTCAGTGACCTCGGTCGGGATGATGTCAGGGTATCCCAGCCAGGGGCAATGGAAAACATCACAGCCTACATTCTTGATATGTATGAAAGGGCAGGGGGCAAGGAGCTTGTTCACAGGATAATGGAGGAAAAGAGGGCAGAGGGCACTACCATTCTTACCATCGTCCATCACCGTGAAACACCGCTCAGGCTCCGAAAGGGCACTGTTGATGTTGGTCCTGTCTGGTCAACCGAGGCCGTGCATGCCCGGAGCGAAGGGCTTGATATTGAGGTGATAGAGCCCGGAGAGAGACTTGACCAGCGACACAGGGTTACCTACTATGTGGCAAGGCTGAAGGATGCACCAAACCCTGAAAATGCCGAAAAGTTTCTTGAGTTTCTTCTTTCCGATGAGGCTCAGTCCATTTACGAATCCTATGGGTTTATTCCCCTGAGGGAGCGGTGAAAACAGGTATGAGCTTAATCATGTTTTTTTCAATCCAATTGTTTTATAATCTAAATAAGACAGGATTTGTCTATAAATAAAAGCGCAGGAGGTATAAATAATGATTGACAAAACCAAGGTTCAGGATGTAATCAATAAGATAAGGCCAGCACTTCAGCGTGACGGTGGTGATGTGGAACTGGTTGAAATTACCGATGACAATGTGGTTAAGGTAAAGCTCACCGGTGCCTGTGGACATTGTCCTATGTCTATAATGACCCTCAAGGGTGGCATTGAGGCAACCCTTAAGCAGGACATCCCCGAGGTAAAGGCTGTAGAGGCAGTGTAAAAAGAGAGGGCGGCTAAGGGGCCGCCCTCTCTTTATTTAAATTATATGATATAGGTTTTCTCTGTTTTTTTATATATCCACTGTTACATCCCTCAACCATTTGAAATAATCCTCAGAACCATCCTTGAGTTCAAGGCATATCACCTCTGGGACACTGTAGGGATGGAGGTCTATTAATCTTCTTTCAAGGGGTTTATAAAGGCTCTTTCTCGTCTTTATAAACATCATTACCTCTGGCTCATCCTCTGTCTTTCCCTCCCAGCTGTAAATAGACCTTATGCCTTTTACAATGTTTACACAACCAGCAAGCCTTTCCTCTACTATGGTTTTAGCAATGCTGGCTGCCACCTCCTCATCAGGTGCTGTTACTATTATCAGATTAAAATCAGACATTTTAAAACCTCCATCCATAGATATTAAAGGGTGTAGGGGGTAGCGTGTAGGAGGCACTAACCACCCAACCACAAACCTCAATCAACTCCACCAACGCTATTAGCCCGATAACCACTTACAAAATCCTAATTTCTAAATCCTAAATTCTAAACATTACAGGGTATAGGGTGTAGCGCGTAGGGAGTAGGGAGTAACAAAAACACCCCACCCAAACCCCAATCAACGCTACCAATGCTATTAAACCAATAAACGCTATTAACGCAATCAACTCAAAGAACGCTATCAACGCTATTAACGCAATTAGTGTTTAAAAAGCCTCTGGCCTGTAAAGACCATGGTGACATCGGCTTCGTTACAGGCTTCTATGACCTCATGGTCTCTTAAAGAACCACCGGGCTGAACCACTGCCTTTATACCTTCCTTTATGCCCACATCCACACCATCGCGGAAGGGGAAGAAGGCATCTGACACCATGGTAGCACCGATAAGGCCGCCCTTTGCCTTTTTAGTCTCCTCATCAATCTCATCAAGGGGGGCGCGGTCTCTTTTTCCCTTCTGAACCTCAAGCTCAAATTCCTTATAGGAAAGTCCGTAGCGTTTAAAACAGAGGGCATCGGCATACTTGGTATATGCCTTATACACCGCTATCTCGGCTACACCCACCCTGTCCTGCTCACCTGTGCCAATTCCCACTGTGCAACCATCCTTCACATAGATAACCGAGTTGGAGGTGACCCCCTGTTCAACATGCCAGCCAAAGAGCATATCCTCGTACTCCTGCTCTGTTGGCTGACGTTTAATGGTGTATTCCTTTCCTTCATAGACAGCCCTGGCAGGCATAAAGTCCTCTTTTGAACGAATTTTATTTATCTGGGACTGCTGGACGATAAGACCACCATCTATCAGGGCTTTGAACTCCACAAAGGGCAAGTCCATGTACCTCTGGAGCTCATCAATCTTTTTGATACGGACTATCCTGAGGTTCTTTCTCCTTGCAAGTATATCAACCACACCCTCTTCGTAATCAGGGGCTGCCACCACCTCAAGATAGTTTTCGCTGACAAGCTCTGCAGTGGTTTTATCCATTGGTCTGTTTACCACTAAACAGCCACCAAAGGCGGCAATCCTGTCAGCCATGTTTGCACGGTCGTAGGCCTCAGCAACGGTCTCACCGTAGGCAACCCCGCTCGGGTTGTTGTGTTTCATAATGGCTGCAGCTGGCCGTTTCATCAGGAATTTTATTATGTTCAGGGCATTGTCTATGTCTGTGAGGTTGGTCTTGCCAGGATGCTTTCCAGCCTGAATCATGTCCTCTTCGGTTATAGAGCTTACCAGACCATTGCCAGGATTGATAAACTCCACACCACCAAGCACAAGGTTTCCGTTTACCAGCTCATAAAGTGCTGCAGGCTGGTCAGGGTTTTCGCCATACCGAAGCCCTCTTTCAACAATCTCATCTTTATCGGGTGTCTTTATCTTCCAGGTGCGTTTTCTGTACAGGAGCTTCTGTCCACCAAAATCTATTGTTATCTCTGGTGGAAAGGGGTCTTCCACAATGGTTCTGTACATTTTTTTGATATCTGCCATTCTGCCTCCTCCTTGCCAGGGATATTTTTGTCTGAATATTATTAAAATAATCAGCAGATATAGTCAACTATGAATAAAATCATTTCAGTGAATTTTGATTATTAAAGAGATTTCTGGAAAGGAGTAACCTTTTTATGATGGCCAAAGGGGCTTTCAAGAGAATCGCCCTGATATGTGCTGTTAATCAGGAATGCGACAGGATTGTGCAGTCCCTGAAGTGGTTAAGCACAGAAAAGAGAGGTCCCACAGTTATTTATAAAGGCCGTTACTCTGGCCGAATAATCAACGTTTTCGTTTCAGGCCCTGGAAAGACAAATGCCTCCTCTGCTACCACCATGGCAGCCCTTCTGTACAGGCCTGAGCTGATTATAAACCTTGGCATTGCCGGCGCCTATCCGGGCTGTGGCCTTGATGTAGGTGGGCTTGCCCTCTGCACGGAGGACATCTATGCTGAGGAAGGGGTTTTAACAAAAAGGGGGTTCAAGGGGCTTAAGGAGATATCCCTTTGTCTGCTACCTGAACAGGGGATATATAACAGGATACCCTTTGACAGACCATTAACTATGAGGGCTAAAGGGCTGCTTACCAGTATGGGCCATGATGTAAGGATGGGAAGATTTCTTACTGTCTCCACAGTGACTGGAAGCACAGACAGGGCAGAGGAGCTTAAAAGAAGATTCAAACCCCTTTGTGAGACAATGGAAGGTGCGGCAGTCGGTCATATTGCACTGGCCTTTTCCCTTCCGGCTCTTCAAATCAGAGGGATAAGCAACAGGGTTGAAAACAGAAATCGGAGAAAATGGAAGATAAAAGAGGCAGCCCTACACTGTCAATCAGCAGTTTTAGAGCTTCTGAAGGTTCTATAATCTTCCCTTTGTAGAGGGTATCCTTTTGCCTTCCTTTATAACCGCCTCTTTCAGAGCCCTGCCAAAGGCCTTGAAGATGGACTCGTAGATGTGGTGCAGGTCCCTTCCATAGAGAAGATTAATGTGAAGGGTTATCATGGCATGATTTGTCAGTGCTCTGAAGAAGTCCTCAAAGAGTGAGACGGGCAGGTCCTTGAGATGTCCAGCCTTTTTTCTGACATTGTAAACAAGATAGGCCCTCCCACTTATATCAACCACCACCTCAGAAAGGCTTTCGTCCATCGGCACCTTTGAAAAACCATATCTACGAATGCCTGCCCTGTCGCCAAGAGCCCTGTCTATTGCCTGCCCCAGAGTAATACCGATGTCTTCCATCAGGTGATGATAATCAACCTCAATGTCACCTGTAGCCTTGATGTTCAGGTCAAAACCACCATGGTAGCACATAAGATTGAGCATGTGGTCAACAAAGGGAATGGATGTGGAGATATCACAGCTTCCCTTGCCATCAAGGTTTATTGATACCTCAACATCGGTCTCTTTGGTCTGTCTTTTCAGCTTTGCCTTTCTCATTTTCATATTCCTTTCTGAATCTGCCTCTTCGTATTATAGCAGAAAGAACGCTTTTTGTTTAAACGCACGGTGCTTTTATTGGTAGGCCGATTTTAGTATTCAAATCAACTATCAGAAAACTCCTCACTGAAGCCCCCTTTAATCCAGCAGCTCTTTTTACCCTTTCCTTTACATCGGATAGAGCCTGTTTTTTTCAGCTCAAGAAGCACCCTTGTTATTGTGCTCTCTGAGGCGTGGGGAAATCTCTCTTTAATCATGGACCTTGTAAAAACTTCAGGGAAATCTTCATTAATCACCCTTTTAATTTCATAAAACTGTCCACCATAGATTTTATTCTGGGCTCCATATCTTTCTACCACCTCCTCAACCTTCTGAACCGGGACATCCAGAGCATGTGCTTTTATAGCGCTAAAAAACCTGAAAGTCCATTCCATGGCGAGCTTTCTGTTGCCAGCAAACACCACACTCAGCCCTTGATGCATTGCAAAAAGCTCTCCCAGGGCTTTTGCAACAAAGGTGGGTGAATAAAACCTGACTCTTTCGGGATTAAGAAAATCTGAGTAGTTTGCCTCTATAACAAGGGCAGCGTATGGATAAGCAGAAAGTTCCTGTAACTGCTGGTGGAGAACGGGCATAGCGCTGAATTCTGACATCATATTATCAAAGGTCTTTCTCTCAACTACTGCAACTATTTTGCCCTGGTCAAAAAGGGCATAATCTCCCACAGGGAGTTTTTCTCTTTTAACATTACATCCTGGGAACTTCCAGGGATAACGCTCTGTGGTATCTACTATAATGTCAAGTGAGCCAGAGTAGTAAGTGGTGAGTTTGACTCTGGGCTTTCTTTCCTTTAGGGCTTTCTGAGTTCTCCAGAATATCTGCTCGTACTCGCCTTCCTTTGTCTTGTACTTTTTAGTAAGAAAAAGAAAATCGCATCTTTTGTTTATTGCCCTGTCAAGCACGATGCTCAATCTTTTGCCAAAACGCTTTATAGAAACCACTGGCACACATTCTATCTCTTCTCCTTTATCAGTCTCCCATTGTCCTTTCTCCTCCCTGACACAAAAGATATTTCCTTTCTGCCCAGGCCATCTGTCCTGAACCCTTAGGGCAAGAAGTATCTCATCCCCTCTTTTTATAATGAGGCGATAGGGAAACTTTTTTTCTCCAGTGCTTTCAATTATCCAAAAGGTCTGAGCCAACTTCACCTCGCTATTTTATATTAGAGAAATATAGCATATTTTACCTTTTTGAGGGGTATTTGGAGAACTATGAAGATGAAAGAGGGGTTTAATCTGTGATAAAAAATCCCTTGAGCCTTTTTATTGTTACTTTATATCCCACATAGTTCAAATAAAACGTGGGAAGTAGTAATGAACCCCAAATTTGATTCCAACTTTATAT
>CAZIIE010000063.1:0-8671 GCA_964539375.1 uncultured Nitrospirota bacterium
GCCCCTCAAAGTTCAAGCTAAAAGTTCCTTTAAGTAATCCTGATTTTCTGCAAACATCAGGGCATCATTGTAGCTAATTCTACCCTTTTTGTAAAGCTCAGCAAGACAGAGGTCAAAGGAATAGAAATCCTCAGTACCACTCTGCATCTGGGTCCTTATCTGGTGGGTTTTGCCCTCCCTTATAAAGCTCTTTATACGATAGGTATTGATCAGCTTTTCAAAAGCAGGTATCCTGCCCTGGCCGTCCTTGAGGGGTATGAGTTTCTGGGCAAAAACAATGAGCAGGGAGTCGGCCATCTTTGCACGAATAAGGGTCTCCTTAGTGGTTGGAAACATATCTATAATCCTCTCGATGGTCGCTGTTGTGGAGGAGGCATGGACAGTTGCCATAACGAGATGGCCTGTGTCAGCAGCATGGAGGGCAATCTCAAAACTCTCAGGGTCTCTTAGCTCACCTATCACTATCACATCAGGGTCCTGTCTGAAGACATGCTTTAATCCCTCGGCAAAGCTCTCACAATCAATGCCAATCTCCCTCTGATTAACATTGGAGTTTTTATGCTTGTGGAGATACTCAACAGGGTCTTCAAGGGTAACAATGTTACAGCGCCTCCTTGTGTTGATAATGTCAATCAGGCAAGAAAGGGTGGTTGTCTTCCCATGGCCTGTTGGGCCAGCAATCAGCACAAGTCCCTGCTTCTTGAAGGCATACTCCTCAAGCCACTCGGGAAGATTAAGCTCTGACAGGGTTGGCACAATGTCTTTTACATGCCTTATGGTTATTGAGACAGAGTTTCTCTGTCTGTAAACATTAACCCTGAACCTGCCAATATCAGGATAGGTAACAGCGAAATCATAATCTCCCCTTTTGAGGAATATCTGCCAACCCCGATCGGTCATCATCTCTCGGGCATACTGTTCACAATTGGCAGGAGAGAGATTTTCGGTGTGTATCCTTTTTAACTCACTATGCAGTTTTATTGAGGGAGGTACACCGGCAGTTAAAAGCATATCCGTTGCCTCTGACTTAGCAAGATATTTAAGTAATGCCAGTATGCTTGGTGGTTTTTCCCTCCTTTTCTGCTGAAGGGTTTTCTCAATCTCCTCAGTCAGCTCAAATCCTGTTTTTCCAGAACTAAGGCTTTTTATAGCTGCTTCCATCTGGGCAGAGGGAACCACCACAGGCTGAACCTTTCTTCCAAGGGTGAACTCAACCTCATTAAGGGTAATCAGGTCGTTGGGATTAACCATTGCAAGGGTGACCCCTGCCTCGTCAACCCCGATTGGGAGAACCTTCATGGTCTTTATCTTGTCCATGGGAAGAAGTTTAAGCACCTCAGGGTCTATCTCCAGCTTGAGCAGATTTGCTGAAGGCACACCAAGCTGCTTGCTCAGAAAGTTCAACAGGTCGTCGGTGGTAATGAAACCCATTTCAATAAGTATTGAGCCAATCTGACCACCAACCTGAGCCTGACGCCTGAGGGCTTCCTTGAGCTGATTGGTGGTTATTAGCCCGTATTCAACAAGCAACTCCCCAAGACGCTGTTTTTTCTCCTCCATCTTTAAACTCCTTGTATAAAATTTTAAACTACATCTCCCTGTACCTTTTTCTCACCTCTTTAATCTTGCCACAGCTGTACTCTCCCTCTGGGCAGGGTCCTGAGATACAGCCTGGTCCAGCCTTTTCAAATATAACAGGAGCAACCCTTTTGACCAGCTTGAGCATCTCCTCGGCCATAGCCCTTATTTCCCATTGAGCCCTAAGACAGCAACGCTGTCTGAAAAAGTGTAGAAGCTCCCTTGCATTCATGGTAACTATAATCTTGGTCTCACAGGCATTAGGCAGGACAAATCGGGCATCCTGGTTTGCAGACTCTCCCTTCAATCCCCTCTCATTGAGCCTCTTAACAATAAAATTATAGGCCTCCTGAGCCCTCTGCATAAAATCGTTATAATACTCCATGAGTTCAGGGTCTTCTTTGATAGAAGGAGGTATCACATAATCAAAACCCGCCTCCTCACTTACATATCTCTGAGACTGCTGACTGTAAGAGGCTATCCTGTGTCGTACCAGCTGGTGGGAGCAGGCCCTTGAGATGCCTTCTATTGCAAAGGTAAAGGAGGGATGCTCCACAGGGCTCATATGTCCCATGGCCATAAGCCTTTTTACAAACTGTTTCTGGTCCTTTTTAGCTATCTTTTCCTTCAGAGACTCAATATCAGAGGGACTGTAACAGAGCTTTGCCGCCATCGCCACGGTTTCCTCTGGCTCTGGTGTATGCCTCAGAAGTAATACCTTAAGCCTTGCCTGCCGCATATACCCTCCTGCAAAGTATTTTCCCTGTGCATAACCTGAGAGATTTCCATCTAATTTAGCATATCTGAAAAAATTTTTCCTTAAAAAATTTAATTCAAAAATGTTTTTTTTAGCTCTTTTTGTTATTGTATAATATACATTCCTTTAAGAGTTGATGCTTCCTTCTGGTAGTTTAGTTCAAAGAGGGATTTATTAAGGAGGTTCCATGAGCAGGGTTGTAATAATAATGGGTTCAAAGGCTGATATGCAATGGGCAGAAGAAATCAGAAAGCTTCTTTTGGAGTTCGGGATAGATGTGGTTATGCGGGTATCCTCTGCCCACAAGACCCCGATACGCTGTCATGAAATTATAAAAGAATACGAAAAGGAGGGCGTGGTCTTTATAACTGTGGCTGGAAGAAGCAATGCCCTTGGAGGTTTTACCGATGCCCAGACCCACTGTCCTGTTATCTCCTGTCCCCCAAGGAGCGACCGTCTCTGGGAGGTTGACATCTACTCAAGCCTCAGGATGCCCTCAGGTGTAGCTCCACTGGTTATTACTGAGGCTGAAGGTGCAGCCCTGGCTGCTGCAAAGATTATTGCCCTTTCCGATGAAAGGGTCAGGGAAAGGGTCATTCAATATCAGGAAAAAATGAGAGAAAAGATTTTCAAGGCTGATGAGGAGATAGCAAATGGGTAGTGTAAAGGATTTAGAGATTTTAAAGGAGCCTACAGAAAAGGAAACCGGTCTTGGCAGATTTCACTTTTCTGACAGATACTCCGTCTTTGATTGGGGTGAGATGCCTGACCACATAGCCCTTAAGGGGGCATCCATTGCACTGTTGAGTGCCTACTTCTTTGAAAGGCTTGAAAGGGAGGGCATCAAAACCCACTACAGGGGTCTGGTTGAAGAGGGTGTAACAAAAAGATTAGATGAGCTTCGCTCCCCCTCTGACATTATGGAGATATCCCTCCTAAGGGTACTGAAGCCCGAACTAAAAGGACAGGACTACGATTATTCTTTTTATAAATCCCAGAAGGGAAACTTCCTGATACCCCTTGAGATCATTTACAGAAACTCCCTGCCAGAAGGAAGCAGTGTCTTTAAAAGGCTCAACTCAGGCCAGCTGAGCCTTGAAGCCCTCGGGCTTGAAAGCATGCCCGAGCCTGGTCAGAAGCTTCCCAACCCTATATATGATGTATCAACAAAGCTTGAGATAACCGACCGTTACATTGACTGGGATGAGGCAAAGGAGATTGCCTCTCTCACCGATGAAGAGCTCAAACAGATAAAAAATATTACAGCCCTTATTAATCAGCTCATCACCAGTGAGTTTGAAAGGATAGGTCTTGATAATGAAGACGGAAAGATAGAACTCGGCTTTGACCCTGACAGAAGGCTAATCGTGGTTGACGTGCTTGGCACCCTTGATGAGTGCCGATTTACCTACAGAGGACTTCAGGTCAGCAAAGAGATTGCAAGGATATATTACAGAAAGACCGAGTGGTTTAATCTGGTGGAAGAGGCAAAGAAAAGGGACAGGCTTAACTGGAAGTCACTGGTAAAATCTCCGCCTCCGCCCCTGCCACCAAGGCTGAGGGAGCTTATATCCTTTCTGTACCAGAGGTGCACCAACGATGTAACCCAGAGGGAGTGGTTTGCTGGCATACCCTCACTGGATGAGATAATGGCAGAGATTGAGGGCTTTCTCAGATAGGACTTGCCAGGAAGGTGAGCCATCCTTCAAGCTCCCTGACCTTAAGACAGGAGATTCCCCTCTGTCTTAAAAGCTCCTCAATCTCCTCTTTCTGCTCTGAAAGTATGCCAGAGAGTATTAAAAATCCATCACCTTTTAGATGCCTTAGCATATCGTCCATTAAATCCTTTATGGTCTGAGCTGTCAGGTTTGCTGCTATCAGGTCAAAGCTTCCCTCAACCTCCCTGACAGGCTTACAGAAAAACCTCACCTCTTCCACACCATTTATCCTGGCATTCTCAACTGCAATTGTCACTGCCTCAGGGTCAATGTCAACTCCCACCACCTCAGTAAAACCAAGCTTCCTTGCAGCAATCGCAAGTATCCCTGTGCCTGTGCCCACATCAAGAAGGCTTCTACAGCCTCTCCTTGCCAGATCCTCAATCTCCTCAAGACACATCCTTGTAGTTCCATGATGGCCTGTTCCAAAGGCCATGCCAGGTTCAATGATTATCTTTATTCTGTCTCCACTGTATTTATGCCAGGGAGCAACCACCACCAGAGAGTCACCCACCTCAATCGGTTTTAAGGAGTGCTTCCATAAGCTGTCCCAGGGCTGTATAGCAATCCTTTCAATCCCAAGGGCTTTGAACCGGTATCCCTTAAGAAAGGGGCTTTTCCTCAACTCCTCAAGGCATGCCTCTGCTGTATCAAAGGAGGGGAAACAGCCAATGAGCCTATCACCTTGTCTGTATGTACCCCTACAGGAGTGTTTGAAAAGAAAGGCTGTTATAAGCTCATCCAGCTCAACACCGCACTCTAATGTTAAGCTCCAGTAACTGGGTTTTTCCATTTATTAAAATTTTTAATAAAACATTATAAAAATTCCAAAAATTCTCTGAAATATAATATCATACTTCATCGTTGAATGACCCTATTAGCTTGAAGAAGGGCTTACAGAAGAGTATTTTTGGGCAGGCTATGGAACTTGAGGTAAAGATAGGTAACAACGATTTCAGTCTTTCTGTTTCAAACCCCTTTTCGCTTAAACCTGAAGAGGTCTCAAGACAGATAAGGGAGCACTTTCAGGACAGAACAGAGGAGCTTTCTGGGCTGGACATTGAAGGACTTTTACCAAGGATGATCAAGGGTGTGTTTGGCTGTGAGGAGGGCTGTCCTGCAGATGCAAAGCGGCTTGTCTCTGAGGGCTACGGACCTTTTCATCTTGAATACATTGAGGGTGGTATTCTTTCGGCCTCCCACACCCTGAAGGACGGCGCAAGGCTTGAGATAAAGGTATTTCCAGATTTTTAATCTCCCTCTGATTACTCCTCGGTGGCTTTTAATCCCTCAAGGGCAGTGCTGTTTTTACTGTCAAGCTCAAGGGCCTTTTGGAACTGGCGGCGGGCACGCTTTTTCATCCCTCCCTTTAGATAGATTTGACCGAGTTCTGCGTAATACTCTGGATTAAACCTGTCAAGCTTTATTGCCTCAAGCAGAGCCTCCTCAGCATGTTTTAGCCTTTTAGGAATGTTTGAAAGTGCTTTTGACAGGTAAAACCAGTACTTTGGCTCCTTTGGGTCAAGCCTTGTTGCCCATCTCAGGGCCTCAGCAGCCACCCAGAAGTCTCCTGCCCTCAGCTCCTTCAAAGCCCTTTTATACTGTCTCAATGCCTGCACCTCCGGTGGCACCTCAACAGGCTTTTCCTCCTCCTTTACAGGTTCAACCTCTCTCGCGTAGGGTTTTCCATCCTTTATGGAGTCGTAGGCCTTGGTAATGGCATCAAAAAGATCGGTTAACATCCTGTTTAGCTCTGGCACCTGGTATTTTACATACCTGTCTGGATGGTACTTTTTGGCAAGCCTGTAGTACTGTTTTTTTGCCTCCTCAAAGGGGCTATCACTGGTTATACCAAGAAGCTCATGGGCTGACAGGCTGGAAAGCCTCTCATAAAGCCCCTGTACCTCCTCATAAAACCCCCTGATCTCCTCAGGGACTTCTCTTTCCTCATCTTTATCAGGCCCAGAACTCTCACTACCAGCTATAGCTTCTGCTGAAGTTTCGGTGTGTTCTGCATCTGTAGCCTCCTCAAGTATCCCTATAGAGTAAAGCACATAGAGAGTCTTAAGGGCTGGAAAGGAGCCCTGACTTGAGGCTCCCAGTATATCCCTTATCGTCCTTTTACCATCAACAAGGGAAAGCACCTCCCTGTCATCCTTTGGAAGATTTATTTCCTGAAACAGCGAAGCCCTGTCATTACTAATCCTCAATACCCTTTCAAGGGGTGGCATCTCTCTCTGTATTCTGGTCCAGTTATCAATCCTCTTCACTCCCTGATAGAGCAGGTCTCCAAGGCTAATCTTGAGAGTGATTACCTCCTCGGAGGGTATCTCGCCTTCCAGGAACTGAAACTCACCCTCTTCAAGCTGAAACAGACTGAAGACAATCTCCTGAACCTGCTGTTTCACACTCCAGAAAAGCTCCTTTGGCGTAAGATAGCCAAGCTCAACCATTATTGCACCCTGGCGTTTCCCTGTTTTCTTAAGAAGCTCTACAGACTTCTCATACTGCTGGATATTTATCTTCCCTATCTTTAAAAGGAACTCGCCGAGCCTGTCATCCTCATAGTTTGAAGAGGCAAATATGAGGTCGCCAGAGATAAAGTAGAGTTTCTTTTCAAAAAGGTCGGTACTTACCTTCAGGGTTCCTGTTAACCTCTCACGATTTATACGAACAAGCAGCTTTGGTAGGCTTGTCTCCTTAAGGTTTCCCTTCAGTGCTGTCTCCACCCTCTCTGTCTCCTTTATGCTCCTCTGTATTATGAGAGCCTGACAGTCCCAGTGCCCTTTCATACTGCCTGACTCTCATCCG
Source organism: uncultured Nitrospirota bacterium (assembly GCA_964539375.1). Taxonomy (GTDB): domain Bacteria; phylum Nitrospirota; class Thermodesulfovibrionia; order Thermodesulfovibrionales; family JdFR-85; genus JAADIE01. Next base: position 6,865 of record CAZIIE010000063.1, read on the forward strand.
TTCAGTCTCAAGCTTCAGGGTCATGGTATCTATCCTGAGGCGGAGGGATTTGATCTCATTGTTTAACTGGATAATCTCTCTCTGAAGTTTCACTATGTATATCCCTCCCAGCAAAAGCGCCAGCAAAAGGAACAGAACTATCCCTGCATAACTTCTGCTTCTTTGCTGAACCTCCTCTAATTCCCTCTCTAACTTTGTCCTTTCACTCAATGGTATCTCTCAACCCTGAACCTGTATATATCCACATCTGTCTCATCGGGCATAATACCAGCCTTGTATCGGGCAATTTCAAGCTGTTTGTCCACTGTATCAACCCCTTCAAGGTCTGGAAGAAGTAGCCCCTTTCTGTAGCCCTTTGAGACGATAACGCCGTATTTTTTAGGGTCAAGCTCGTTGATGTGCTCTACCCTTTCAGGCTCGGACAGGACATCAACCGAGTATTCAATCTCGTCAAGTTCATCCTCTCTTACAGGTGGAAAACGGGGGTCCTGAGTTGCTGCAGAGATGGCATTTTTGATGACCTCCCTTGCCACATTCTCTGTGGTTGGCAGAAAGGTCCCTATACAGCCCCTTAACTGGCCATGCTTTTTCAGCGACACAAACACACCTGCTCGCAGTTTCATCTCAGGGGTTAGCTCTTCAGGCGGCTCAATTACCCTTCCACTTCTTACATACTCCTCTATTGCCCTCTTTGCAAGTGCAACAAGAGGATGCATCACTTTCTCCTTAACAGGGCATACTCGGCAAGACAGAAAAGCTCCTCCTTCTGTCTTGACATGGGAAAGGGCTCCAGTGCCCTTTTAGCCTCCTCAACAAACTCCTGGGCCCTTGCCATTGATGCATCTATTGTCTGGTATTTCCTGAACAGTTTCAATATCTCTGAAAGGGACTGGTCTGTGATAGAATCGTTGTTATTAATTATCTCCTTTACAAGCTCTCTCTCCCTTTCATCACACCTTCTGAGCAGAAGTATAAGGGGCATGGTAATCTTCCCCTCATCAAGGTCTTTACCAAGCCTTTTTCCGAGTCCCTCTTCATCAGCCATAAAATCAAGTATATCATCAACCATCTGAAAGGCTATACCTGTCTTCATACCGTACTCTTTAAGGGCATTAATCCTCTGTTCAGTTTCATCTGCCAGTATCCCGCCTATCTGACAGGCAGCTGAAATCAGAGCTCCAGTTTTGGAAGAGATTATCTTAAGGTACTCATCCTCCTTTACCTCCGGGTCTCCAATCTTGCTTAACTGTAAAAGCTCACCCTCGGTCATCTGGGTAGTGGCCCTTGAGAGCACCTCCATAACTGCCTGGCTCCTCTGAGAGACCGCTATCCTCAGGGCATTGGAGTAGAGATAGTCGCCCACCAACACAACTATCTGATTTCCCCAGATTGAGTGGGCTGTAGGTTTACCCCTTCTCAGTTCTGCCCCATCCACCACATCATCATGTAGAAGAGATGCTGTATGTATAGCTTCAATTATGCTTGCAAGCACTATTCTTGAATGCTCCCTGTAACCGCAGAGTTCAGAGGAAAGTATCAGGAAAAGGGGTCTAAGTCTTTTGCCTCCACTTTTTACAATGTGATTTCCAATTGCTGGTATCAGGAAGGCATCGCTCTGAAAAAGGCCAAGAAGCTCCTCTTCAACCCTCTTTAGCTCCTCTGAATAGGAGGTAAATACATCGTTTATGTCACAGACAAGCCTGTCCATTACGGTCTGGTTACCCCATTAAATTATCTTTAATAACTGTCCTGCTGTCAAGCCTTAATCCTTAACTCATCAAGATTTATTCCATCTATTGCGAGTTTT
>CAZIIE010000064.1:0-8438 GCA_964539375.1 uncultured Nitrospirota bacterium
TGCGGATATCTGTAACAGACCGCTGTAACCTCCGCTGTATCTATTGCATGCCCCATGAAGACAGACCCATCAGGTTCAAGCATATCCTCTCCTATGAAGAGATAATCAAGATCGTTAAAATAGGTGCTGGCCTTGGCCTCAGGAAGATAAGACTAACCGGTGGTGAGCCCCTTGCAAGAAAGAACATCCAGTATCTCATAGCAAAGCTAAAAGAGATAGATGGTATTGAAGAGTTAAGCATGACCACCAACGGCATTCTGCTTAAAAAATACGCAGGGCAGCTCAAGGAGGCAGGCCTTGACAGGCTAAATGTAAGCATAGATTCTCTGGATGCTGAAAAATACCGAGAGATTACCCGTGGAGGCTCACTGCAGAGGGTTTTAGAGGGGATTGAGCTTGCCCATTCGCTCGGTATTGGTCCGATAAAGATAAACGCTGTTATTATCAGGGGAGTGAATGATACAGAGATTGAGGGCTTTGCCCGTTTTACCCTTGAAAACCCTTACCAGATAAGGTTTATAGAGTTCATGCCTGGAAGAGGTAACAGATGGTCAAAGGAGAATGTGGTCGGCATTGAGGAGATAAAGGAGCGTATCAGGCAGAGCTTTGGTGAACTTGAACCGATCAAACAGAAAAGAAGCGGCCCCTCCGAAGATTACAGAATAAAGGGAGCAAGGGGTTCTGTTGGTTTTATAGGTGCCGTTACCCACAGCTTCTGCCACAACTGTAACAGGTTGAGGTTAACTGCCGATGGGATGATAAGACCCTGTCTTTTTTCAAGAACAGTGATTGACCTCAGGGCTCCCCTCAGGGATGGTGCATCCGATGAGGAGATAAAAAGGCTCCTGCTCTGTGCAGCAAATATAAAACCCCCTGGACACAACATAGGCAAGAAGGATGAAAGGGGCTTTATAGAGCTACCCATGTCTAAAATCGGTGGATAGCCTCAATGGGGATGTTCTCTTGATTTAAACCTTATCTCACCCTTATAAATGGGCACCATAAATTTAAGGAATATGGTGTATATCAATGCCCCGAAGGCCCAGATACCAACGGTAATATACCTCTCTATCATGGTTGGTGTATATTCATATATCTCACCCAGTGTTCCAGGGATAAAGCCTGGAACGACCAGCCCCATACCTTTTTCAATGTAAACCCCTGCAATCACAAGCACACAGGCAAGGTTGAGACTGAAAAAGTGCTCCCTTGTTTTTGGTATCAGAAAAAGGGTAAAGGCTGTAAGGTTAAAAAGCAGCGATGCCCACATCCAGGGCACAAGGCTATAATGGCCGTGAAGGCCAAAATAGAGGTATTTCATTGGTGCCAGGTGTATGCTGTTTGAATAAAACTCCTTGAAGAACTCTGCTGCAAATAAAAACAGATTAATGCCCATTGCATAGGCAATTAGCTCGGCAATCTTGAATATAGCCTTATTGTCAATGTCCAGTTTGTATATCTTTCGCACAATCTGAAATATGATGAGCATCAATGCAGGGCCAGAACAAAGGGCAGAGGCTATGAACCTCGGAGCAAGCACTGCTGCATTCCAGAAGGGCCTTGAGGGAAGACCATTGTATAGAAAGGCCGTCACAGTATGAATGCTGATTGCCCAGGGTATGGAGATAATTATCAGGGGCTTTATAATCTGCATGTTGTACTCTTTGCCGTGGGCCAGCTTGTAAAGGCCATAAAAGGGTATAAAGAGATTAATGGCAAGATAACCGTTAAGCACAATCACATCCCAGGCAAGCAATGAGGCAGGAAAGTGCATCTTACCAACTACGGGCAGTATATGCCACACCCTTTCAGGCCTTCCAAGGTCAACCATAATGAACAGGATACACATGATTATTGCTGTAGCAGCAAGCAGCTCACCAAAGAGCACAACTTCCTTTATGGGCTTGAAGTTATAAACATAGGCAGGCACCACGAGATACACTGCTGCTGCAGCCACTCCCACCAGGAAGGTAAAGTTGGCAATGTAAAAACCCCAGGAGACCTGGTCACGCATGGCTGTCTCAATGAGACCATGACTTAACTGTCTCAGATAGGCAACAAGACCAAGGAGGATAAAAAAACCTAAGAATCCAACCCATGCATAAAACCACCTGTTTCCCCTGACCACCAGTTTTAAGACCCTGAAAAAATTTACAAACGGATAAAGCAGTGCTGACATATCCTCACTCCTTATCATTTAAGTTGCAAAGAAATAGAAAAACTTGGGGCTGGTATTAAGGTCTTCCTTCAGCCTGAATACCCGCTTATTCTCAATAATGTAACGGATCTCACTTTTTGGGTCTAAGAGGTTACCGAACTTCCTTGCGCCCACAGGACAGATCTCCACACAGGCAGGATACCTGCCAGGATTACCCCTTGTTCTCTGAATACAGAATATACATTTTTCCACGACCCCCTTGTAACGAGGACGGTTACCCAGATAATGGGTCTCGGTGTTAATCTCCTCCCTTGGTATCCTCGGCTCGCCCCAGTTAAACCTCCTTGCACCGTATGGACAGGCAGCCATACAATAGCGGCAACCAATGCACCAGTTGTAATCTATAACAACTATCCCATCAGGTTCCTTCCAGGTTGCCTGAGTGGGACAGACCTTTACACAGGGAGGGTTTTCACACTGCTGACACTGAACAGGCATATAGAAATACCCTTCCTCTGGAACCTCCTGCGGATAGTAATATTTTTCTGCCTCCTCAAGGTCGTTTACCCATTTTTCTCCCTTTTTAAAGCGTAGTACGGTTATCCAGTGTATCTGGGGGTCACGGGACTGGTTGTTTTCATGCACACAGGCATAAACACATCTTCTGCAGCCTATACAGCGCGACAGGTCAAGCCCATAGCCAAACAGGGTTCCGGGTATTGCCTCGGTGGTCTTGATATGAAACTTCTTTTTGTACTTCTGGTAGTATTCCTTCTCCAGACGGGCAATTACCTCCTTAACCTCATCCTTGCTCATCTCCCTGAAGTGCTTCTGAAAAAAGGCATCCCAGAAAGAAGCATCTGCTTTGCCTGCTGGCAGGGCAAGGGTAGCAAAACCCAGAGCTGCTCCCTTGAGGAGCTCTCTGCGGCTTAAGTGTTTTGTAAGCCTTTGCTGAGTGTTATTATTTTTCTTCATATCTGATAAACCCCTCTTTTTCAAGTTCTTCTACTAATGGGTTAACAGGATTTCTTGGAAGCTCCTTTTCACTGAGCTTAGAATACCTTATCTCTGAAGGCTTCCTGGGTGGTGGAAGAGGCTTAAGAGGTCTGAACTTGGGCCAGTGAGGGTAATGACAGTGGACACAGAGACGATAGACCTTCTTTCCGTTCCAGTAGCCTGTACGCTTACCGTGGATGCCGTATTTCCAGTCTCTGAAGATAGTGCCATGACACTGTCCACAGAGATACTCTGATTCACTGAAGGATATCAGTTTACCGCTTGCCAGCCTTAATTTGTCACGGTCATCAGGGTTATGACAGTCAAGACACCAGCGCTGCTCCTTTGCATGGTTGAAACCCTTTGATATCTCTGTGTGAAAGCTGAGCTCTCGTCTCTGGGGGTTGGGCTTCAGGTCTGCATGACACTGAGAGCAGGGATAAATCCCTTCACTAAGAGGTGGGGGAGGAACGATAAACTCGGGCATGTTTTTCTGGGCCTCACTCTTTGGTGGCTTCCTGAGCTCCTGAGCACCTGACCACTTTGAGTAATGTCCTACAACAAAAAAGACCACCACAAAACTTAAGACAAAGTAGATCAGTAAAAGAGGTTTCCTTTTCATAGCCTAACCCTCTTTGTTTTCGGTTTTCTCTTCCTTTTTGTCCCTTGTAGCAAAGTGATAGGTAATGAGCATCAGCACCGAAAGCAGAAACAGCCCGCCTGAGAAGGTCTTCCTGAACCTGAGCTCCCCTGCAATCCTTGAAAGGTCCTTCTGTATCTTATCAAGTCTATCACCAAACTCGCCGGTCTTCTTCCTTACGAGCTGGACATCCACGGTATGAAACAATGCCCTGTAATCAGCCATTGTCCTGAAGAGCTCTTTCTCTATATCCTCAGTCACTGCACCTTCCTGTTTCACCTGTTTTATTCCATCCTCAATCTCCTTAAACCTGTTTTCCACTGTAAAAAGTGCCTGCTTCATAGTCTTTGCCCTTTCATAGGTATGGCACTGCGAACACCTCACCCTGTTTATTATATCAATATTTGCCTTCTGTATCCTGTGTGAGCCATGACAGGTTACACAGTTGGGCCCTATACCCCTCTCCATTAATGCCTTTCCATGACCACTGGAGATGTAACTCTTAAGTATCCCCACATGGCATCTTCCACACATCCTGGGCACCTGCTTTGGCTTTGGGGTACCAACGAACAGCCCACCATGGGGGCTTTCACATCCCTTGGCCACATCAGATGGGTCACCACCGTGGCAGTTGTGGCAGGAGACATTAAACTTTCCGTGAATGCTCATCCTCCACTCCTGCGGTATTTTCAGCATATCCTGTTTCATTAATTTTGATGTATGACACTGTATACAGACGCCCTCGTTTATAATTGGAGCACCCGCCCAGGGTTTGTCCACAAACTGTCTCTGAAAGAGGTCTCTAAAATCTGCCCTTGCGGGCTGAACAAGCATTATCAGTAAAGATGATATCAGGATTAAATATCTCATTTAGAACCTCCCCCACATAGTAAGGACAATCCATATAAGGATTGCCGCTACAAAGAATCCAAGCAATATGGGTCGTTTCCTTATGTTCTTTTCAGCGGTTACATCCAGGAAGGGCCAGAAGAAAAACATCAGTAGCAGCACAAGCTGTATCCCGATTCCCAGGAACTTATTAGGTATCTCCCTTATGAGTGCGTAAGGGGCAAGAAAATACCAGGGTGGACGAATCATAAGGGGGGTGGACTGGGGGTTTGCCTTTACATAGGCATACTGCGGTAAAAAGAGGTCGGGCTTAAGGGCTATGATTGCAAAAAGCACGATAAAGTACAGAAACACCATCTTTACCTCTTTTCTGAAAAAATCAGGATAAAAGGATGGTCCCTCTTTGTAAACAGGTCTTCCTGTATAGACCAGATAGTCCTTGCAGATAGCAGGGTCATCCTTAATGGATGAGAAGCCTGTTCTCCAGATGAGAAAGACATGAACTGCCGCAAACAGGGTAAGGATAAAGGGAAGGAAGGCCACATGAAAGGCAAAGAACCTGGTAAGGGTCACACCAGAGACATAGGTGCTTCCTTTAATCAGATTGGAGATATAATCTCCAATGCCAGGAATAATGGTTGGAATAGAGGTAAGTATGGTGGTTGACCAGTAACTTAACTGACTCCAGGGAAGAAGATATCCTGTTACACAGAACAGAAGCACAGCAAAAAACATCACTGCCCCTGTAAGCCAGTTTAACTCTCTTGGTTTTTTATAGGCAGCCCTGTAGAAAACAAAAAGTATGTGAAGAAAAAGCAATATCACCAATAAATTGGCACCCACTATGTGAACTGACCTGAAAAACCATCCATAGGGCACGGTGTTCATTATCTGCTTGATTGATTCAAAGGCATGGTCAGGATGGGGTACATAGTAGGTCAGAAGAAAAATCCCTGTTACAGCCTGAACCAGAAAGGCCACAAGGGTAACAAATCCAAGGGTACTCCATATACTTACATCCTTCGGGACATGATACTGTCTGAGTTCTTTGTCAATCAGGTCATTTAAGCCTATCCTGCAATCAATCCAGTTAAATATCCTTTCAAGCATAATCCAGCCCCTCTTTTTCTTTTATTTTTATGAGGCCCCAAGCGCCTCTTAAGTTTAGCCAACCACTATCCACTTACCCTTTACCACAAGGGGCAAACGCTCAAGTGGCTTAGGTGGTGGCCCACTTATCACACGACCATCTACGGTGAAATTTGCACCATGACATGGACAGATCAGACGGTTTACCGAACGGTCATAATCTACCAGACAGCCCAGATGGGTGCAGACCCTTGAAAGGGCTATGTATCCCTTTGCAGGGTCATGAAGAATAATTATCTGCTTGTTGTTAAAGCTGGTCTTATAGGCAGTGCCTGCGGGAACGGTGTCCTTTTTCACTTTTAACTTCTTGTAGCCAGCTGAAACAGACCTTGGATAGAGATACTTAACTGCAGGGTAAAGGAAGGACGCCAGGGCACCAAGTGACAGTAACCTAAAAACAGACCTTAAAAAATCTCTTCTCTCCACCTCGCTACCTCGCTTTTTGTTTTTTTCTCCCCTAACGGGTTTAATCAAAATATATCACAATAATGAGAAGTTGTCAATTAATCCTGCCTCCCTGGAGGAGGCAGGATTAAAGACAATCAGGCCTCTTCAGTCTTTTTAAACATAAGTGATGGCACAATCTTGTTTATTATCCAGAAAAGCACAAAGGGCATCACACCAACCAGCAGGGCACCAAAGAAACCCTCTTTGAAGGTCTCAATATTGTGAGGCCAGAAGGGAAGCTTGTACTCCATATAACCAGCAAAGCTCAGAGAAAAGGCCTGTCCTCCAATCACAACATTCCACCTCATCATAAACACACCAAAAAGCACCAGTATCAATGCCACCACAAGACGCTTCACCGTTGGCCTTGGCATAAGCAGCATTATAAAGGGCACCAGGTCTCCAATGGTGTACTGGAGTATGAATATCTTGAAAAAGTCTCTCTCATAGATAACATTTCTCAATATATCCCAGGATTTCACCGCTGTATAACCCCTGAACACAAGGTCAAGAAGCTCCAGTGTTATTGCAGCCAAGAGGAAGCCAAGCAGATACTTTGATGTCTTCCTCATGAGGTCAAGCTCTACATCATGAATCTCATCAGGTGTAATCTCCCAGGGCTTCTTTGATGTAAGCACCCTGAATTTTCTGTACTCCATAATCACGATATATGTAAGCATACAGAGTGCTATACCAGAGACGATTGCTGACATGATAAATATAACCGGCATAAGTGGTGTCATCCAGAGTGCGTTTGCCTTAACCGAACCGAATATAAAACCAGCGTAACCGTGTAGAAAACAGGCCACCGGTATACCTATTCCAGCAAGTATCTTTATTGCCTTCTCATCCCTGTGTAAAGCCTCTTCAGAGATATCAAAGGCACCCAGGGTAAGCACTGTGTATATGAACCATTTCACCTTATTTGCAAACCCCTCCTTACCCTTAAGCGCCAGTGCCTGCTCTACGAAGTACTTACGATACACAAACCATATCTCCGCGCTGACCACCATTGAGTAGGAAAAGAACACTATACCAAAGGCAGAAATAGCAGAGGTAAAATGGGGAGTAAAGAACACCTCCATACCTCTTAGGGGATGTTGCAGGTGAAGCAGTAGCGGCATTGGTGCCACAATCAGCAGGGCGAAGGAAAAGACCAGTGCAAACTTGGCAAGGTCCTTAAGGTCCTTCTGTCCAAAGACATGATAAAGGGAGCTTAAGACAAAGGCCCCTGCAACCAGACCAGTCATGTATGGATACATGACTATCTGTATGCTCCAGGTTATAAACTCATTGGGATAGGTAAATAGCTCTTTAATCGTCCATTCAAGTCCATGTACATAGGGATGCATATCTATCACCTCACATTCTCATCCAGGCCTATGTAAAAGACCTGGGGTTTTGTTCCGTACTCTGGCTTAAGCACTGCCACTCTATCGCCAAGGATAACCTGAGTTACCGGGTCATTGGGGTCCTTGAGGTTACCAACCCTGCGAGCACCAAAGGGGCAGGCATCCACACAGGCCGTATTCATGCCCTTTACAAGACGGTGTATGCAAAAGGTGCATTTTTCAGCCGTATGGTATATGGGATGAAAGAACCTCACACCATAGGGACAGGCCATTATGCAGTAACCACAACCAATACACCAGCTTCTGTCAACCAGCACCACACCATCTGCCCTCTGATAGGTTGCACCCACAGGGCAGACCTGCACACAGGGTGGATTCTCACACTGGTTGCAGAGCTTGGGGACAAAAAAGGCCTTTGCAATATCCTCGGGCTTAACATCCTGCTCCTGAACCTTCTCCTCTGTAAACCCATCTCTTGCACCCATTGGTGAGTCAGCAAGCATCTTTCCATTTTTAAGGATTACATAGCGCTCTACCCAGGTCCTTGTAACCGGCAGTTCATAGGGCACCTCATTTTCAAGCTTACAGGCCCTTACACAAAAGCCACAGCCCACACACTTATAGGTATCTACCAGAAAACCCCACCTTACACTACCTGTTCCTGCCTCAGTAGCAGCCTTAGCCTCCTGAGGGCTCAGAAACTTAAAGGCACTCAGTGGGAGGGCTGTTGCTATTGAGGTGCGGGCCGCTGTCTTCAGGAATTCTCTTCTACTCTGCCTCATTACCAACCCTCCATATCTGGTTTATGTGGATTATGACACATCACACACTCCATCTCAGGATTATG
>CAZIIE010000065.1:0-8174 GCA_964539375.1 uncultured Nitrospirota bacterium
GAGTAGTGACAGGATGCACACAGCACAGGGGTAGAGCTCATAAGGTTTGTTCCGTGCTTTGCATCGTGTAGAATCAGGATGTTTTCCCTGTATTCAACCTCAGGGTCAGCTCCACCATCACTCCATGTGCCTATAGAGTATTTTTTTGCTATGGACTGGTTTGCTGCCATGCCACCTGTAAAGTGGCAGTCACTACAGTGCATCTCATCAGAGACAGGAAGCACAATGTCAGTGGAGGCAAGCACCTGTCCGGTTGCCCTGTCCACTGCGGTTATCCTCATCATTGGATAGTGGTTTTTTGCACCAGAGTCGTCAATTGCAGTTATCGGTATGCCCGAGGCGGTAAACCATCTTTTTTGAGGGTCGTATTCAGCAAATATCCTGCTCGTTTTACTGTCGCCGGGCATCCTGTTGCCGGTAAGCCCCTCATCAGGCTTTACTGACAGGCCAAAGAGCTCATAGACATAATCCCAGAAATTGGTCTTTCCAACACTTGTGGTATTAATAGAGCCCCTGCTGTCACTAATTGATGAATAATAGACCTCAACCTGGCTATCATCAAGCACCTCTGGCCTGGGTCCCTTTTTTATTACCTGAGCATGGATGACATTGAAGGGCGGAAGTATGGAAAAGACCGAAAAGTCCCTGTCATAACAGTGCATCCCGAGGTCATTAAAGGCAACTATCTGGTAGCCAGTCTGCTGACCACCCTTGCCTGGCTGAGCATTGCCTTCATCATCACCATAGTCGGGGCTTCCACAGTTTTCAGGGCTACCTTCAACCATCCTCTCAATGCTCATCCTGCCTGCTATGGCCTTTACCCTGCAGGGTATGTAATCAGGCTCTTTTATGACAAGTCTCCATTTGCCATTATGCTCAGCACTGGCTGTGCCTAAAACCAGCCCAGTCTCTGAATCAGTAATCACCACCTGGTTTTCCTTTGCCTTAAGTTTACCTTTAAAGATGAGTCTATCCTTGTTTTTCTTATACTTTGCCTGGGAAAACCTAAATACCAGCTCCTCAGACTCTTTATGGGAAACTTTTTTCGCTTTTTCCTTCTTTTTATCTGCCCATAGATTGTTAACCGCTAATATCATCAAAAAAATAATTAAAACAGAAAAAATCACAGTAATCTTTCTCATATTGAGTTTGCCTCCCTTTGTTTTTTTGTATCTCAATGAATCCTTAAGTTGCCAGAGCAAAAGGGCAATTCCCTCAAGCACCACCTCTGTAATGAGCAGTGCCGATATTAATCTAAAATAAACATCCTCCATTTCCACCTCCCTTTCTGTTTATCCTATCACCTCCTCTACCATGATTAGGGTCTGTTTAATAGCCCGGCTTTTTAAATCACCAATATATAAGGCAATTGTTATGCCAGTCCTGCTTGCAGGTTCTAACTATCTGTTTTTTCAATATATTCTGGATTTGGCCCTCTCTCTATAAAGGAAGGAAAACTGTAAAAATGTATGGATTTTCATACAATTATATGGGGAACACTGGCATTTTTCGTAAGCTGAGATAAAAACCTGCTGGGGCTGAAAGGATTTTTGGGTTATTTATAATCCTTAGGGTTTATACCGTGCTTTTTCATCAGGTTATAAAGGTCAGCCCTGTATCGACCTGCAATCTCTGCTGCCTTTGATACATTTCCCTTTGTGTGCTTAAGAAGGTTAACAAGGTATTGTCTCTCAAAGCTCTCCTTTGCCTCATCATAGGGTCTTAGAGAGCTTACGGCTGAGGCAGGTGTAACGGTTATAAGCTCCTCGTCTATCATCTTTCCCCTTGCCATTGCAACTGCATACTCAATGGTGTTTTCAAGCTCTCTTACATTGCCAGGCCAGTCATAGAGCATGAGCTTCTTCAGTGCCTTTGGCTTAATCCCCCTTACATCCTTGTTCATCTTTGAGCTGTATTTTTTTATAAAATGACTTACAAGCAGGGGGATGTCCTCCTTTCTATCCCTCAGTGGAGGCAGCTTTATAGGGATGACATGGATTCTGAAAAACAGGTCCTCCCTGAAGTTACCTGCCCTTACCTCCTCGGCAAGGTCCTTGTTTGTAGCAACAATCACCCGCACATCTACATTGACCGGTCTATCAGACCCAAGGGGGTAAAACTGCCTCTCCTGTAATACCCTGAGGAATCTTCCCTGTATTGAAAGGGGCATATCACCTATCTCATCAAGGAAGACGGTTCCACCCTCAGCACGCTGAAAGATACCCTTCATTGACCTTACAGCCCCTGTAAAGGCACCTCTTTCATGGCCAAAGAGCTCACTTTCAAGCACACCCTCGGGCAGGGATGCGCAGTTTATGGCAACAAAGGGGCCCTGTCTTCTCGGGCTTGCCAGATGGATTGCCCTTGCAATGAGTTCCTTACCAGTGCCACTTTCTCCCTCTATGTAAACTGATGAATCCACCTGTGCAATCCTTGAGACCTGTTCAAGCACCTGCTTCATTGGGGCGCTTCTTCCGATTATGTTTTTAAATTCATATTCCTCACGGAGAAAGTCCCTCAGACGCTGAACCTCCTTTTCAAGGGCACTGCTACGAAGTGCCCTCTCAATCTGCACCACAAGCTCTCTGGCGTCAAAGGGTTTGGTAAGGTAGTTAAAGGCTCCCTTTCTCATAGCCTCAACTGCAGACTCAATGCTTCCGTGGGCGGTCAGTATAATAACAGGCATGAGGGGGTAGAGGCTGTGTATCTCGGTCATCAGGCTGATGCCATCGGTCTGAACAAGCTGCAGGTCAACTATAGCAAGGTCAAAGGCCCTTTCATTTATAAACCTGCGAGCCTCCTCTTCATCCTTTGCTGTGGTTACATCAAAGCCCGAGGCCTCAAGCCTCATCTTCATTATCTCTAAAAGGTTTGTATCGTCATCAACTATGAGGACCGAGGCACCTATATTGCTACTTTGAGAACTCATGCTTTTTCTTCTCTATCTCAATATCAATCCTCTTTGACTTCTCTATAATTGATATGAGTCCAAGCCAGGCCCTGGCCTGAACCGCCAGTGCACTTTCTGGGTACTCATTGAGTAATTTTTTGAAGTAACCAGATGCCCTCTGAAGGTTCTTTGATGGATTGTCAGGGTGCAGCTCAGCGATGGCCATGTAGTAAAGGGCCTCCTGTCTCAGGCTCTCATCACTGGAGTCTTTAAGCACCTCTCTTCCTCTTTTAAGAACTGTCGCAAAGTCCCTTTCCCTTATCATAGAAATCCATTCAACAGCCTTTTCTTTTTTTATCTCTTTATCTTTCTCAGGCATTGACATTCCTGCTCTTTCCTTCAGTTCAACCCTGGGCAGACAGCCTGCCAGTCCAAAAAGTAACAACCCTATAAGGGCAGCCAGAACCTGAAAAGACTTCCACCCGAAGGTGCCTTTTCCACCCATACCCTTCCTCCATGTCCGTTTATAATGTTTTTAACAATTGACAGACCAAGACCTGTTCCCTTGTAAAGGCTTGAGTTAGGAAGCCTTGCCTGTTGAAAACGGTCAAAAATCCTCTCCCTGTATTCCTCGGGGATGCCAGGACCACTGTCTGCCACCGAAAAGACCACACCGCCCTCTTTCTCCTCCAGTGCTATCTCAACACTGGAGCCATCGGGGCTGAATTTAACCGCATTTCCAATAAGGTTTCTGAGCACCTGAAGGAGCCTTTCACTGTCAGCCCTTACCTTTCTGGAAAGTTCGTTCCGCAGGGTAAAGCCCACAGCCTTTCCCTCCGCAATTGGTGAAAGCTCCTTTATTACCTGATTAACAAGGGAGGGCAGGTCAATGCTTTCAAAGTTATATTTTAACATCCCTGCCTCCATCTTGGACAGGTCTAAAAGGTCATTTACCAGTTTGATAAGCCTCTGGCTCTCATCAGAGATTATACCAAGTATCTTGTCCTGACGCTGATTTGTTGGCCCACACACACCATCCAGCAAAAGGCTTACCCCCTCCTTTATTGCCGTAAGAGGTGTCCTGAGTTCATGGGACATTACTGAGAAAAAGTCTGCCTTTAGCCTGTCAATCTCCTTTAGCTTTTCGCACATTGAGTTAATTGAGGATGCAACCTCTGCAATCTCAGGAGGACTCTTAACTGAAAGGTCTGGCTCAAGGTCACCCTCTGCTATCAGCCTCGTTTTTTTCTTAATCCTTGAAAGGGGCTTCACAATCCCCCTTGTTATTACCGCTGATAGCAAAACCCCGATTATCAAAAACCAGACCGTTACAAGGAGTATAAGCCTTTCAACCGACTCCTCATTTCTATCAATCTCCTTTAGCCCCTTTATAATGTATTCTCTGCTCAGGGTCTTGAGGCTGTTTATATTGTTAAGGAGTTCCGAAAGGGCTTGTTCCTTTTTTTCCTTGTACTCTGCCCTGTCATAACTGGTCTTTGAGTTAATCAGAGCGGTCTCTTCGTCAAAGCTCTTTCTGTATTTTATGTAATGGTTGTTAATATTATTAAGAACACCCTCAGCCTGCTCGCCCTTCAGGAGGGCCCTTATCCTTTTAAGATTTCTTTCAAATTCAGCAACATCCCTCTTATACTGTTCATAGAAGGCCCTGTCTCCAAGGAGAACAAACTTTTCCTCATTTCTTTCAGCACTCAGTATGGTGTCCACCAGTTTTTTATTTATCTCAATAAGCTGGGTATCGTTGGTGATAATCTCTGCAGTCTTGAGCTTCACCTTTTCTATTTGATAAACCGAAAAGGCACCGATTGAAAAGACAAAGAAAAACAGGACCATGTAGCCAAAGCTTAGACGACTGAAGATGGTGAGTCTCATCTTGTCTTTAAAGGAAGGGCGAGTTTCTCCCAGATTTCCTTAACGGTGGTCTTTATGAAATCTCCATCGCGATATATCCTTAAAGGGGTTTGGTCAGCGGTGATAGTACTCTTTATATCCAGGTCATCATAATCTATCAGGTTCCTGGTGGCATCAATTGTCATTAAAGCCAGTGCCCAGAGATAGGGCTCATCCATCTGTAATGCCTCCTTAAGAATCTCCTTAAGAGCCTCAAGTTCAAGAAGGTCAGGCCTTTCAGAGGCTATTCGCCACAGGGCATAAATCACCGATTCCCTGAAAACAGGTTCTTCAAAATACTCAGGTAAAAGGAGGGGTATATCGCTGAACACATCAGGTCTTCTGAGCACCACCTCAGCCATCATCTCAATTGAAGACCACCCCAGACCACCTGACTCCTCGGTGATGGACCACAGAAGCCTCTTCATCAGCTCTCTTCCCTCTTCCTTTGACCTGTCAGTAAGGGCTTTTCCAACCTCTCCCATTGCCTCCACTGCACGCCAGGTTATCAGGGACTGCTTGTCATAGCTCAGGTTAAAGAGGATACCGATGGTGGTTGGGTTTTCAAGGGCAAGTCTTGCCACCCCTTCAAGGTCTCTTCTCTGAAGGGCCTCTTTGACCTGTTTTTTTAACCTGACCCTATCTCTTACAGCCTCTTTCATTTCTGTATCTCAACGAGGCACTAACCAGTGCCTTTGCCCACTGGGGCGTTCCAAAGGTATGCACATGGGTGTAGGTGGCAAGGACATTCTTGTATACAATGCCATCCATTGCGTTGCCTACTCCCTTTCCTCTTAACATCTTGAAGGCAAAGCCTATATCTTGATTATAACCCTTCGGGGCAGAATAATGAAATTCATGTCCCTTGATCACCGTGCCCCTGGGATAGAAGGGGTTGTCCCTCACCACCTCTACCACGGTATAGCCATGGGCAACAGGCCTTTCATGGAGGATAAATCCCATAGGGAGTATCCCTGTCATCTCGTATCGCTTTCCCTGAAACTCAATATACTGCCCGAGATACATTAGCCCACCACATTCAGCATAAAGGGGTAGCCCTGCCTCCACCTGCTCCTTAAGCTCCTTCATAAAGCTACGGTTTTCCGAAAGCAAAAGGGCATTTGTTTCGGGAAAGCCACCACCAATGTACAGGCCATCAACATCAGGTAGTTCCTTCATGGTGGTTGCATCAATCTCTATAAGCTCAGCACCAAGCCCCTTGAGGGCATTGAGGTTTTCAGGGTAATAAAACTGAAAGGCCCTGTCTCTTATAACCCCGATGGTCACCCTCTGAGGGCTATCCCTTCTCTCATAGGGGTCTGGGTTTTCTTCACAGGTAAGTTCAGGTGCCTTTGAGGCTATCTCCACAATCCTTTCAAGCTCTATGCCCTTAAGGACCTGCTCTGTAAGCCTCTCAATCACCCCCTCCACATCCCTGTGCTCATGATAGGGTTTAAGCCCCATGTGACGTTCAATCATATCAATATCTGATAGTTTTCTTACTGAACCTACAACCTCCAGAGGGGTGTATTCCCTGATAGCCTCCCTTATCACCATCTCATGCCTTTTCCCGGCGATATTATTCAGGATTACACCAGCTATGTTTACTTCAGGGTCAAAGGAGGCCGCCCCCTTTAACAGGGCTGCTATGGTGGTGGTGGTCTTTGTGCAGTCAACAACTAATAGCACCGGTGCTTTAAGCTCTTTGGAAAGCTCTGCTGTGCTGAATGTCCCTCCAGCATCCACGCCGTCAAAAAGGCCACGATTACCCTCCACCACTGCAATATCTGAACCACGGGTATGGTAGACAAAGGAGTTGAAAACAAGTTCAGGGGGTATGAGGTAGGTGTCAAGATTAAAACAGTCCCTTCCAGTTGCCTTGGAAAGCCAGCCTGCATCTATGTAGTCAGGCCCCTTTTTAAAGGCTGTAACAGACCTTCCAGAAGCAGTTAGAGCCCTGCATAAAGAAACAGAAAGGGTGGTTTTACCAGAGCCTCCCCGAAGCCCTGCTATAACCACCCTTGGTATCTTGTAGGTCACCGATAGATTTAGTGTCCGATTCTTTTTATTCCTTAGGTGGAATCTCTACGTAGCTTCCACCCTTGTATGAATAAATAAGTGTTCCAGAGTCCATCAACTCACGAAGTGCTGCCTTTGATTCAGCCCTTGGCACACCATGGTCCTTTTCCAGCTTTTTGAAAAGGTCGCTTGGCTTGTAGAGCTTTTTGCCCATGGACTTTTCAACTAAGTCATAGATTATTTTTTTCAGTTCCTCTCTATCCATATCCTCACTCCTCTCTTTGATTTAACAGGGGGCAGCTATATCTGCCCCCTGATTTATTATATTACCATTTAAAGGTAGCCTGCATCCTCCAGGTCTCACGGGCAAAGGTGAAGTCGTCAATGTGCTGGAGCTGGAATGGTAGGCCAGTGACCTTGAAGAACTTCTCCCATCCTATCCTTTCAATCCACTCGCCTACCCTTTCATGCTTTTTGGCACCTTCAATATAGGCATTCAGTATCTTCTTCACCGCCTCTGTGACCTCTGGCCAGCGCGGTGGGTTGTTTGGAAGCCACGGCACAGCAAGCTTTGAGAACTTCGGGGCTGACCTGAGGTTACTAACCTTACCGCCAACCACTATTGCAACACCGTCGTTTTTGGGGTCAGAAATTGGCATTGCAGGACAGACTGAGTAGCAGTTACCACAGTACATGCATTTTTCAATCTTTATCTTTACGCTCTTTTTAGCTGGGTCAGGGCTGATTGCACTGGTTGGACAGGATGCAACTGTTGATGGAATCTCACAGAGGTTCTTTACCTTGTCATGCTCAATCCTTGGTGGGGTCTTGTGAACACCAACAAGGGCTATGTCAGAGCAGTGCACAGCACCACACATGTTAACGCAGCATGCCACTGCAAGCCTAACCTTGTTGGGAAGCTCCTTTGTGTGGAAATACTCATGAAGCTCATCCATCAAAACCTTTACCAAGCCTGATGCGTCGGTGGCTGCTGAATGGCAGTGAACCCAACCCTGGGTGTGCACCACATTGCTTATCCTGTCTCCTATACCGCCGATCATGTAGCCCTTTTCCTTGAGCTCATTCACCAGTGGGTCAATCTTGCTCTCATCGGAGACAAGAAACTCCACATTATGCCTTGTGGTGAACCTGAGATGACCATCACAGTACTTGTCTGCGATCTCACAAATGTCTCTGATAAAATCGGTTGAAACAAGCCTTGGTGAGGCAACCCTTACACTCCAGACCTTTGCACCAGTCTCTGATACATGAACCATAACGCCAGGGCTCAGTATCTCGTGGTATCTCCACTTACCGTAGTTTTCCTTTATAACGGGTGGTAAAAACTTACTATAAT
>CAZIIE010000066.1:0-8049 GCA_964539375.1 uncultured Nitrospirota bacterium
AGGGAAAAGATACTGAAGAGGTGGTTTGAAAGTATTCTTGAGACCTATCCAGCAGAGACGGTAAGATTCCTGAAAAACACAAAAGACCAGTTTCATAATCCAGTTGGACAAACAATAAAAGAAGGTATAGAAGGTATCTTTGTTGAGCTAACAGGGGAAGGGGAAATAGAAAAGATAACACCCTTTCTTGACAGAATAATCAGAATCAGGGCAATTCAGGATTTCACACCATCAGAGGCAGTTTCTTTTATATTTCAACTAAAGGGCATTATCAGACAGGAAATAGATGTAGACAAAATAGACTCTGATGAACTTACTGCTCTTGAAAGGAAGATAGACGAGCTTGGATTACGAACCTTTGACATCTACATGGGATGCAGAGAAAAGCTTTACGAACTTAAGGCAACGGAATTAAGAAACTGGACCTATAAATTGCTTGAGAGGGCTAATCTTTTAACAGAGTTTGATGATAATTTCAAATCAAAGTAGTGTTTCTTAAAGGAGGTTATAAATGGGAGCATTGTTATCCTTTGGAGCTGTTGTGGTTCTTTTGCTTATCCCTGCCATCGGTGCTGGTGCCCTCCATCTTCATTCACTATTTGGTATAGTGATCCCCTATCTTGCGGTAGTGGTTTTTCTGGTTGGTCTGATTAACAGGGTTATCGGCTGGGGAAAGGTACCTGTGCCTTTTAAGATTCCCACCACCTGTGGACAGCAGAAGTCCCTCCCCTGGATTAAATACAGCAGACTTGAGTCTCCGGCAACCGGTGGTGAGGTGTTTTTAAGGATGGTTCTTGAGGTGCTTTTTTTCAGGTCCCTTTTCAGAAACCTGAGAACCGAGAAGGCACCTGGTAACCGTGTGGTTTATGGTTCCTCCAAATGGCTGTGGGTTGCAGGACTGGCTTTTCATTACTCCTTCCTGATAGTTTTTATAAGGCATCTGAGGTTCTTTAAACAGCCTACCCCGAAGTTTGTCAGCATAATTGAAAGTTTTGATGGGTTTTTGCAGATTGGCTCACCCCATCTGCTGGTTACAGGGCTTGTCCTTTTTGGTGCAGTGTTTTATCTATTCCTGAGAAGGCTTTTTGTCCCATCGGTTCGTTACATCTCACTTCCAGCAGATTACTTCCCACTGTTTCTTATAATGGCAATTGCTGGCACCGGGATGCTGATGAGGTATTTCTGGAAGGTTGACATAATAAAGGTGAAAGAACTCACCATGGGGCTTGCAACACTGCATCCCCATGTGCCTGATGGTATCGGGGTAATCTTTTATATACATATCTTTTTGGTTTCAACTCTCTTTGCATATTTTCCGTTCAGTAAGATGGTTCACCTTGGTGGGGTCTTTTTGAGTCCCACAAGGAATCTGGCAAACAACTCCCGAATGGTCCATCACCCTAACCCCTGGAACTACCCTGTGAAGGTTCACACCTATGAGGAGTATGAGGAGGAGTTCAGAGACAAGATGATTGCAGCAGGAATCCCTGTGGAAAAACAGCCAGAACCAAAGGAAGAGGAACAACCCACAGAAGAAAGCGAAGGAAAGGAGTGATACCATGTCAAAACAGGCAAAACCACCAAAGCCCGATGAATTAGCAAAATCTATAGAGTACAAAAATCCAGAAACCCACTGGATGGATACACCTGTTGAGTTTAAACCAGGCATGTGGTGTTATGGCTCAAGGCCCAAGTATCTTGAGGAGGTAGGTCTTCCTAATCCGAGGGAGTGGTCACCTGCAGATGATGACTGGAAACTTCCTGAAAACTGGAAAGATATAGTGCTTGAGGGAATGAAGGATCGTCTTGGAAAGTACAGGACCTTTAAGCTCTTCATGGATATCTGTGTTCGTTGTGGTGCCTGTGCAGATAAGTGTCATTTCTATATTGGCTCAGGCGACCCAAAGAACATGCCGGTGCTCAGGGCAGAGCTGATGCGTTCGGTCTACAGGAAGTATTTCACCACCGGTGGAAAGCTCTTCGGTAAGACCGCAGGTGCAAGAGAACTCACAGAGGATGTGATAAAGGAGTGGTGGTATTACTACTACCAGTGCACTGAGTGTCGTCGCTGCTCGGTGTTCTGCCCCTATGGTATAGACACTGCAGAGATAACCATAATGGGCAGGGAGCTTACCAATCTGCTTGGTCTTCAGACCGACTGGATTGGTGGACCTGTGGCAAACTGTTACCACAAGGGTAACCACCTGGGACTTGAGCCTCACACAATACAGAGCAACATTGAGATGATGTGCGATGATATAGAGGAGATTACAGGTATAAGGATAGAGCCAAGCTTTAACCGTAAAGGAGCTGAGATTCTCTTTGTCACACCTTCGGGTGACCTGTTTGGCCTTCCTGGTATTTATACCTGCATGGGTTATCTGATGCTGTTTCATGAGCTGGGGCTTGATTACACCTGGAGCACCTATGCCTCTGAGGGTGGTAATTTCGGATTCTTTACATCAAATGAGATGGCCAAGAGGCTTCATTACAAGATATATGCTGAAGCAAAAAGGCTTGGTGTTAAATGGATACTTGGTGGTGAGTGTGGCCACATGTGGCGACTGATTCATCAGTATCTGAACACCTGGTGGGGACCACCGGATTTCCTTGAGGTGCCAAAGTCCCCTATAACAGGCACTGTGTTTGAGAATGCAAAGAGCACGAAGATGGTTCATGTAACTGAGTTTACTGCAGACCTGATAAGGCATGGAAAGATAAAGCTTGATCCAAGCCGTAATGACCATCTTAAGATAACCTTTCATGACTCCTGTAACACCTCAAGGGGAATGGGTATCTTTGAGGAGCCTCGTTACATAATAAAGAATGTGGCAAGACATTTCTATGAGATGCCTGAAAACACCATAAGAGAAAAGACCTTCTGCTGTGGAAGTGGTTCGGGCCTGAATGCCGGTGAGAACATGGAGCTGAGGATGCGTGGAGGATTCCCCAGGGCTAATGCAGTCAGGTATGTGCATGAAAAATACGGCGTTAACATGCTTGCCAATATATGCGCTATTGACAGGGCAGCCCTTCCAACGCTGATGCAGTACTGGGTGCCAGAGGTTGATGTATGTGGAGTTCATGAGCTTGTTGGAAACGCACTTGTAATGACAGGTGAAAAGAAGAGAACCATGGATCTCAGGTTAGAACCGCTTCCTGGAATGGAAGATGAGGAAGAGGAGGAATAATCTTATGAACAGGAAGGAGGTCAAAGATGTATGACGGTGGAAAGATAATTACTGGAATAATAATCTTTCTGGCCTTTGCCTTGTTTCCTTTCTATTCCAACATAGGAAAGGCCGATATAAAGCCTCCGAAACCGAGTCTTGACACTCCGGTTATAAAGGCATTGAAGGTAAAAAGTTGCGTGGAACCAAAACAGTATATGAGAGAATCCCATATGCAGCTGCTCATCAAATGGAGAGACGCAGCTTTAAGACATGCTCAGAGGGTATATGTTAACTCAAAGGGTGATGAGTATGTGATAAGCCTTCAGAAGACCTGTCTTAGGTGCCACTCAAACCGTTCAGAGTTCTGCGACCGATGCCATAAGTATGCTGATGTTGACCCCTATTGCTGGGATTGTCACTTTTCCAAAGCCAAACAGGAGGAGCAGAGATGAGTATAAACAGGAGAGAGTTTTTAAAGTACGCTGGTCTTACCTGTATAGGTGTTGGTGTGGGAGGTGCCCAGTTATTTGTAGCAAGGGTAAAGCCGGCATTTTCAGATTATAAGGCTGCTGACTATTCCCTGAAGGCCAAACGCTGGGCAATGGTTATTGACCTGAGAAAGTTTAAAACCGAAGAGGACTACCAGAAGGTGATAGAGGCATGCCACAGCATTCACAATGTGCCTGATTTTGGAGATGACAAACAGCATGAGATAAAGTGGATATGGACAGAGGATTTTGAGCACTCCTTCCCTCACCAGCAGAATAAATTTATCCCCAAATCGGTAGAGGAAAAGCCAGTGCTTCTTCTGTGTAATCACTGTAGCTTTGCTCCATGTGTAAGGGTCTGCCCAACAAAGGCAACCTTTAAGAGACCTGATGGAATAACAGCTCAGGATTATCACCGTTGCATTGGATGTCGTTTCTGTATGGCAGCCTGCCCCTATGGAGCAAGGAGCTTTAACTGGCTTGATCCAAGGCCACATATAAAGCATGTTAATCCTGAATTCCCTACCAGGACACCTGGTGTGGTTGAAAAGTGTAACTTCTGTGTAGACAGGCTCGACCTTGGAAAGGGGCCTGCCTGTGTTGAGGCATCAGAGGGCAAGATGATGTATGGTGACCTTGCTGACCCCAACTCAGAGATAAGAAGGTACCTGGAGGAGCATTTCAGCATCCGTCGTAAACCTGAGCTTGGAACACAACCAGCGGTGTTTTACATAATAGGAGGTGAAGAAGATGCTTGAGAAGGCCTTAAAGGGTGGTAAAAAATACTGGACCTGGATATTTATACTGCTTGGTATATCGGCGGTAGCCTTTTTTACTTATCTATACCAGTTAAAGACAGGACTGGGTATTACAGGTATGAGCAGGGATGTGTCCTGGGGATTTTATGTTGGGCAGTTTACCTTCCTTGTTGGTGTGGCTGCATCTGCAGTGATGCTGGTTATCCCCTATTATCTGCATAACTATAAGAAGTTCAGCAAGATCGTTATCCTTGGTGAGTTCCTTGCTGTCTCTGCGGTGACCATGTGTTTGCTGTTTATCTTTGTTGATATGGGACAGCCGATGAGGATCTTTAATGTAATACTCCATCCCACACCAAACTCTATCCTTTTCTGGGATGCCATAGTCCTGAACGGTTACCTTTTCTTAAACATAGTTATTGGATGGAATACGCTTCAGGCGGAGATAAAGGAGGTTGCACCTCCAAAATGGGTAAAGGCGCTGGTCTATGTGTCTGTGCCCTGGGCAGTTAGCATCCATACTGTAACGGCTTTTATTTACGCGGGGCTTCCTGGCAGGGAGTTCTGGCTTACTGCAATCATGGCAGCAAGATTTCTTGCCTCAGCCTTTGCCGCAGGTCCTGCTCTGCTTATAATTCTTGCCATGATAATAAGAAAATACACCAAATTTGACCCTGGATATGAGCCCATACAGTCGGTTGGTAAGATTGTAGCCTATGCCATGTGTGTCAACTTCTTCTTTATCTTACTTGAGCTTTTCACTGCCCTCTACAGTAATATACCAGGCCATGTGCTTCCCTTTAAGTATCTGTTTTTTGGCATAGAGGGACACATGAAGCTGGTGCCCCTTATGTGGCTCAGTATTTTATTAGCCTTACTTTCTATCGCCCTTCTTGTGTGGCCACCTACAAGGAGAAACGAGACAACCCTGCTTTTTGCCTGTATTATTGGATTTATCTCACTCTGGATAGATAAGGGTTTTGGGCTGGTGATAGGTGGTTTTATACCAAACCCCTTTGAGAAGGTCTTTGAGTACTGGCCCACATTTCCTGAGCTTGTGATAACCATTGGTGTGTACGCAGTGGGATTTCTTGTGCTGACTATACTTTATAAGGTGGCCGTCAGCATCAGGGAGCAGCAGGTTGAAGCAGGGGGAGAGTCCCTTCACTGAAAACCACTGAATAACCAAGCTCATAGTTATCTCAGGGGACAGGTGAGGAAAACCTATCTGTCCCCTGATTTTTTCTGACAGAACTCTAAAATTTTTAATCATCCCTTTTGATTCCCACTTTTTTATTGCTAACCCCCCTTTTTTAAAAGGAAAGATCTCAATTTTCCAAAATTAAAGTTTTATAAAAAAGGGACGAAATGTATCATAGAGATGCTAAAGCAGAAAAACATAAACAGGCTTTCCTTCAGAAAGGCTCATCTTAGGTCATCCGATGAGGTGGTAAGCCTTTTAAGGGACATCAGGGACAAAAAGCTTCCAAGGTCAAAAAAACCCAAAGATTTAAAAAACAGTATGCTCCAAGGTGCTGACCTTGAGGGGGTTGACCTAAGTGGTGTTGACCTCAGTGGTTCAGACCTTTCAGGTGCAAACCTGAAGGGAGCAAGGTTATTCAAGGCAAACCTGAGTGGCTGTATCCTGAAAAAGGCTATCCTTGATGATGCAGAGCTAAGCGGTGCAGACCTCAGCAGGGCTGATATGGAAGAGGTAAGTGCTATTAACGCAGGCTTTGGTATGGCAAAGCTTGTGGAGGTAAACCTGTTTGAGGGAAATCTTACAGGAGCCACTCTGACCATGGCAGAGATAAGGGGTGCTAATATGCAGTGTTGCAGGCTTGAGGGGGCAAGACTAAGGGAGGCAAAGCTTCTTAATACTGACCTGACAAATGCAGACCTGAGAGGAGTGGACATGTCTCTTTCATCTGTTGATGGTTCAAGGTTTACCAATGCAGACCTGCGGGGTGCCCGTTTAAGACAGCTTTCGGGTTATGAAACCGCTGACTGGATAGGTGTTGACCTCAGGGATATAAATTTCTCAGGAGCTTACCTTTTAAGAAGATTTATAATGGACCAGAACTTTCTAAAGGAGTTCAGAGACAGAAATCGGTACACCAGAATAATCTATTACCTGTGGCTTGTAACAAGTGACTGTGGTAGGAGTATGACCCGCTGGTGTGCCTGGACGCTTTTGTTCATAATAGGCTTTGGGCTTTTGTACTCCTTTACAGGCGTTGATTATGGGGAGCATCGCACCTGGTTTTCACCCTTTTATTACAGTGTGGTCACCTTTACCACCCTTGGCTATGGTGATGTGGTGCCTGCTGGAGTTGTCTCCCAGTTTCTGGCTATAATAGAGGTGACTATTGGTTATGTAATGCTTGGCGGGCTGTTGTCAATCTTTGCAAATAAAATGGCAAGAAGGGCAGATTAGGGAGGACAGGGATGTTTAAGCTTTTTAAAAAGAAAAAGAGATACCAGGATGATGAGATAGCAGAGCTTCTTCAGGGGTATGAGCTTCCAAGCTTTCCCACGGCGGTAATGAATGTGCTTTCCCTTTTGAGAGACCCTGATGTGGATATGGATGATGTGGCAGAGCTTATTAAGGTTGACCCTGGAATGAATGTAAGGGTTTTGAGGCTTGTTAATTCTGCCGCCTTTGGTCTTTCATCAAAGGTTTCAAACATACTGCATGCTGTTACACTGCTTGGAAAGGCAAGGCTTGAGCCTATTGTGCTTTCTCTGGCGGTAAAGGACAGCATTCCTAAACCAGAGGTCAACTGCTTTGACTCTTCTGAGTTCTGGCGGATTTCTGCAAGAAGGGCATCGCTGGCAAGGATTCTTGCCCATGAACTTCATCCCCTGACCGAGACCGAGGCCTTTACAGCAGGGCTTCTGCAGGACATGGCAATTCCCATGCTTGTGGAGATTAAGAAGCAGGAGTATTGTAAGGTCCTTGAGCAGTATTATGAAAGCAGAACAGCCACCCTGGATGAGCTTGAAAGGGCTGCCTTTGGCTTTGACCATCAGATAGTCGGGGCAATGGTTGCTCAGAAATGGGAGTTGCCAGACAATCTGATTAAATCCATTTCAGGCCATCATAGTGGTGATGAGGTTGATGCTGCTGTGTACATTGTCTCTTTTCTTAGGGAATACGATGAGGTGGATGATAATGAGCAGCTCTTCAGGGTCGCTGAAAATGAATTTGGAATAGGCAGAGATGAGATGAAAGGCTATATTGAGAGGGCCTTCAGAGATGCCGAAGAACTTATAGCGGTTCTTGTCTGAATCAGTAGTTTTTCTTAAGCTCCTTCAGTACCTGTTTACCCACATCTTTGAGGGTTTCAAATACCCCTTTACCTTCTGTTGCGATAGCCTCATACCAGGGGACATTGTCAGGGTTCAGCACCCTCTGCATCTCCTCAACAGGCACCACATTTGGGAGGTCTCTTTTGTTGTACTGGATGGTAAAGGGTAGTTTTTCAAGCTCAAAGCCGTATTCAGCAAGATTTATCTTCAGGTCTTCAAGGCTTTCAATATTTGCATCCATTCGCTCAATCTGACTGTCTGCAACAAAGACAACTCCATCCACGCCTTTGAGGATTAATTTTCTGCTTGCTGCATAAA